>SDWN01000439.1 GCA_004195305.1 Neptunomonas sp.
AATCTGTTTTTTGTCTGTGGATTCAGGAATTTTTCCGCCATCCAGTAAGGATTATCATGCCACCTGTCAATCCAGCTGATAGGCGTACCATCCGGATTCTCAATATTATTTTTCATATATTCCCAGTCAGCCTGCCTGGCTGTCCAGACGGTTTGCATACCAACGTTATTAAAGGTATAACCTGCTCCATTCAGATTCCCGCTGGAATTAATGTAGGAAACTTTGGCTGAAAAAGAGAGCTGATTAAATCACGCAGCTAAGGTTTGCCTTAAAAAGACGGCTGTCGAGTAGATTCATTACCTAAACAAGACTGGTTTAACCAAAAGTGTGTAATTAGGCAGTGATAAGACCTTCAGACTGCTAGATTCATGATTTCGCTGGCACCAGGAGTATCGCCGACATTGGCATGAACACTCCGCCAGTTACTTTGTTTAGAACAGCTGCCGATTTTCCCAGTAGGGTGTGCTCCTCAGGAATAGACACCGAGTGAAAAGATGGAACAACCAAGCAAAGTAGATAAAGGAGCAATAATATTTGACTGTGTTGCATGATTATTTAGACGCAGATGGAGCGGAGTAAATGTGTCACCACGAGATCAGGATCGGGATGAGCTCCGTGAATCGGCTTAAAGTTGCAGCGCTGCAATGGTGCAGGCATCTGATTACCGCTTTGTGTCTGAGTCTTACAACGCCTTCCTGCTTGAGTCTCTCTCTGTTTTTTTGGAATGCGATTTTCGTTATTAACCTGCCGGGTTAATAGGAGACGCAAGGATGCGTCAATATTGGTCGAAGACCCATGCGTGCCCCTGAAAATCAAGCACGGCCATGCGTGGTTGCCACTTGCACCCGTGGCTGATGATCAACAGGTGGTGATATACCACGCGCTACCACCACGCGCTTGCGATAACAGCCCCAAGGGCGCAGGGTGCGCGTCAAGCGCTTTTCCAGCGATGGCCAGACCGTCTACTTCACTCTGGGTAGATCCTCCCAGCGCGTGGTATACGCAGGTGACAGCCGCTCACGTTTCATCCCCCAGGCTTTGTGAGTGCCATTGCAGGCCAAAAACACACTCCGGGGCATCTTTTCATTGATCGCATCCACCACCCCCATTAACTGCAAGCTTTTAGCGCTTTGCTGATCGCTGATCAGACTCAGCTGCTGGTGTCTTGCCGAGATGATCTCGATCAAACCGACCCCGGCTTTGCTGTAGGGTAGACCCACCATAAACATATCGGCCACCGCGTTGCGAAGCAGCGCCACCAGGCGCCTTGTGTCGTTGGTCGGGTGTGACAGCTGGACAATCTGGGACCGGGAGTAACTGTTTTCGTCGAACCGGCTGGTCTGGATAAAGACCAGCGCTGTTGATACCAGGGAATCCTGTGCTCGCAGCTTCTCCATCGCTTTGCTGGCATAGTTACTGACGGCTTCCTGCAACGCTGGCAGCTCGAAGATCCGCTCGCCAAAGGTTTTGGTGCTGAAGATCTGCTGCTTAGGTTGTGGCTGCTGATCGAGGCCGATGCACGCTTCTCCGTTGAGTTCACGAATGGTGCGCTCCATCGTCACCCCGAACTGCTTGCGCATTAGCGTAGGCTGCTGCCGCGCCAGATCCCATGCCGACATCACCCCCTGATCCCTGAGCCTGCCGGACAGGCGGTGGCCGATCCCCCACACCCCGTCACAAGGGAACTGCTTAAGGGCATCGATCCGCTCTCGTTCGGTGTAGATGGCGCAGCAACCTTGCAGGTCGCGTTGCTGTTTGGCGAGGTGGTTGGCTATCTTAGCCAGCGTTTTAGAGGTGGCGATACCGACCGAAACCGGTATCCGGACATCACGCCAGACGCGGCGGCGCATCTGCCGACCATAGGCAGCTAGATCGCCGGAGAAGCCCTCTAAGCCTATAAATGCCTCATCGATGGAGTAGACCTCCATGTCCGGCGAATACTCACGGAGCGTGTCCATCACCCGCTGGGAGAGATCCCCGTACAGTTCGTAGTTGCTGCTGAACACCGCAACGTTGTGGTGCCGGAGCAAGCCTTCGACCTTGAAGTACGGTGAAAAGGGCGGAAAGTTGAGCGCTTTGGCTTGCCGGTTGGCCGCGACTATACAGCCATCGTTATTCGACAGTACCACCACTGGGCGGCCTCGCAGATCTGGTCTGAACACCTGCTCACAGCTGGCGTAGAACGAGTTACAGTCGACTAAGGCGAGCATTGGTGATACCGCACCGAGGCGATAACAACGCCCTCAATACTGAACTCAGACTCTTGCGTGATCGGTATCGGGGCGTAACGTGGATTGGCAGCCACCAGACAACGCTGCTCCGTGTCCAAGGTCTTACAGGTTAGCTCGCCATTGAGCGCCGCTATGACGATCTGGCCGTTCTTAGGTGTGATGGATCTATCCACGATCAACAGATCACCGCTAAAGATCCCTCGTCCCTGCATGCTGTCGCCACCCGCCCTGACGAAGATTGTCGAACTCGGACTGTTAATCAAATGCGCGTTGAGATCTAACCGTGCTTCCAGATAGTCGCTGGCAGGGCTAGGAAAGCCAGCAGAGACGCGATCAGCGTACAGCGGTGTGAGTTGAGCAGGATACGGGTGTTTAATCATGCGTAGATTATACTGTATAAGTATCCAGTATTTCTATGCTGACAACACGCCTGTTTTGATCCGCGTGCAACGCAGATCGGGAACTCGTATGGGTCTTCGACCCATGTTGACGCATTCTTGCGTCTCCTATGAACCCGGCGGGTTAATAGCAGTGCCAGTCACTCGGTGGCAGGCAGGCGAATCGAGAGCCTCGCAGAGGTTCCTACCGGCCTGTAAGAGACGCACCAAGAGGTTGGCTATGCCGTTGAGAGCCGCGAACGCCCGCAAGGGATAGAAGCTGGCCCATAAGGGTCTGCGACTAAATCGATCTTTTGGTCGAGAAAATTGGCCAGTCTCCTAGAAGCGCTTACTACTGAATAGCCGCTGATCAAGCTGAGACAAACCGGTGTTTGATGATGTCGTAGCACCAGTTGAAGGCGATGGCGAAGAACAGATAGAAGATGACGAAGCCGAGGTCGAGCAGCAAGGCGGTGATAAAACGCAGCTCCAGCGCCCACATGATCACAGGAATCGCCACCACCAGCAATCCCAATTCGAAGCCGATGCCATGAGCGATTCGCGGTAGCAGCTTACGGCTCAATCGGTCACTGCCAAACAGCCGGTCAAAGAGCACATTGTAGAGGTAGTTCCACAGCATCGCCGTCAGGCTTAACGCGACAGCGACCCAGATCATGTGGCTAAGATCGATGTCACTAATCAGGCTGCCGAAAGGCACCAAGAGTGCCAGTGCGATAATTTCAAACAGCAGGCTGTGATAGATGCGTTCTTTAACGGACATGGGTAGGTCTCTAGAAAAAAGTTGCCATCATGATCATCTAAAAATAAGATCAGAGATAGTTAGTTTCTATCGGTTTAATGGATATGTTGAGTCTTCAACAACTGCACGTCTTTGTTGCCTGCGCTGAGCAGGGCTCCTTCTCTGCTGCTGCACGGGCGTTGGGAAAGGCCCAGTCGGTGATCAGCCAGTCGATTGCCAATCTGGAGATCGATTTAGGGCAGTCCCTGTTTGACCGCCGCACCCGTAAGCCTACCTTGACTCCGCAAGGGCAGCGGTTACTGGCGCACGCGC
>SDWN01000444.1 GCA_004195305.1 Neptunomonas sp.
GATGTGCCGCTGGATACCAATCACTTGGAGCGCGCCCTTCGACCCATCCCGATGGGACGCAATTATCCGCGGTTCTCGATTATGGAAGGTTGCCTAAGATAAATTCCACCAAGTCGCTATTTTTCGGCGCTATAAGCGGCTCACTGCGCTGACTTGCCATACATAATTCTCGGTGCTTTCTTTGTAGCTCTCTATCATCACGAAGGAGAGTTGCCATGCTTGATTCTGCATATTCGAAGCATGTACAGAGAACGAGTGAGTGGTTCGCCGGTACGGTACTCGGTACCAGTGCGGATGCTTACGTTCAATACCTTGCCGAGCGCGGTTATGCCTCCGGCACCATCGAGGGATATTCCAGAAGTGTCGCGCATTTTGCTCACTGGTCCAGAGGACAAGATGTTCATCTCTCAGACATTGGCGAAGCGTTAGTTAAACGCTTTATTGACGAACACCTCTTGGCGTGTCGATGCGCAGCTCGGTGCCGACGTGCGCGTAAAGAAGTCCGCGCCGCACTCGGGCATTTACTCAAGATGCTCAGAAGCAATGGTCAATGCAGACCAAAAATATCTGTAGTTCCTGCTCCTATCGCAGCGCAACTAGAGGATTTCGAAAAGCATCTTGCCGACGTGCGGGGTCTGGCACCGACCACTCGTTTGGTCCGGGCACGCCATCTGCGCGATTTTCTCATCGATAGCTTTGGCGCTGGGCCAGTGCAACTGAATTTACTTGGGCCGGCGGAGGTGATCCGCTTCTTCGCCCACTACACAGCAGCATGGGTACCCGCGTCGATTAGTACAGCGACTACGTCGCTAAGAACTTACTTTGCCTTCAGAGCAAGTCAAGGGGAGCAGACGGCAGCGTTGATTGCCAGTCTTCCTCAAGTCGCACAATGGCGTCTTTCCGGATTACCGCAGGTACTCTCCACCAAGGAGGTGGAGCAATTTCTCAATGCCTTTGATCGCCGCCATGCAACGGGCAAGCGCGATTATGCGATCGCCCGTTGCCTTCTCGATCTGGGCTTGCGTCGAACGGAAGTGGCTCGCCTGCAGCTTGACGATGTGGATTGGCGAGCAGGAACGCTTTACATCCACGGTAAAGGTAGGCGTATCGATATCCTCCCTCTACCTGACGCAACCGGCCGAGCGATCGCACAATATTTGCAGGATGGTCGGCCTCAAACAACTCGCCGTGAGCTGTTTGTGCGACACCGCCCACCACTCAACGCCCCGGCCGATCCGGATATCATACGCAATGCCATACGTAATGCAGCGCAACGCTGCGGCCTTGGACACCGCATTCGAGGCACGCACATCTTGCGGCACACACTGGCCGGTCGACTGGTGCACAGCGGCGCCAGATTCAAAGAAATCGCCGACCTGTTGCGCCATCGCAGCCTCGACACCACGACAATATACGCCAAAGTCGATATTCAGGCGTTAGCACGGGTGGCCCTGCCGTGGCCTGGGAGGCGGTCATGAACACGCCAGAAACATTTGCCCCCACGGTAGAGGCATACCTGAATTACCGGCGGCAGGCAGGTTTTTTACTGAAGATTGAGGGTGAGCAGCTAGAGCGTTTCGCGCGCTTTGCCGAACGCATCTGCCATCAGGGTCCACTGACAATTAAGCTGGCTGAGCAGTGGGCCTGCGCTTCACGCCAGCACAAACGGATCACTGCTGCCCGGCGTATCGAAGTGTTGCGCCCCTTTGCTCGATACTGCCAACAGTTCGATCCTGCGACCGAGATTCCACCCCGTGGGCTCTTCGGGCGTGCTCATCGTCGGCTGACACCGCATATTTATACGGACGCCGAAATATGCGCGTTGTTGGCAGCCTGCGCCTCTCTGCCCCCGCCGGGTGGTTTACGGGGTGCCAGTTGCGCCACGATCTTCGGACTTATCGCCTCAACTGGTTTGCGGATCTCTGAAGCTACCGGGTTACAGCGCCCGGATGTAGATCTCGAGCACGGATTGCTGCATATCCGACATGCCAAGTTCGGTAAGTCACGCTGGGTGCCATTGCACCCCACCACGACAAGCGCGTTGCAGAGTTACGTACGCCTGCGCGATAACCATCCTCTCGCCGCCAATACCAAGGCGTTTTTTGTATTTGATTATGGCCGGTCCGCGTCGACCTCAAGCGTGGAATATGCCTTCAAGTTATTACGACAACAATTGAAGTGGCGTTCCCGTGGCGATCATCCTGCGCCACGCATCCATGACCTTCGGCACTCGTTTGTCTGCCATAACCTTGAACGCTGGTATGCGCAAAACCTCGATATCGAACGCCGCATTCTAGCGCTATCTACCTACCTCGGACACGCTAAGATCACCGATACCTACTGGTACCTGACGGCGACACCCGAGTTGCTGGCCAAGGCGGCCTTGCGTCCCGAGCTTTGCCAGGGAGGTCTATTATGAGCGTATCAGTACCGTTTAGTTTTCCATGTCTGTTACAGCGGTTTTTCGTACAGCGGCTGATGCAGCAACAGCAAGCAAGTCCGTGTACCGTTGCGGCCTATCGTGACAGTTTCCGATTACTACTTGAATTCGCCCATCGGCGGCTAGGGAAGCAACCCAGCGACTTGGTGCTTGATGATTTGAACGCGGGTCTTATTTTGGATTTTCTCCAGTACCTCGAGGTGGAGCGACATAACTGTGTTCGTAGCCGTAACGCACGCTTCGCCGCGATCCGGTCCTTCATGGCGTACGTTGCTTACCAAGAACCTTCAGCCCTTGCCATTGCGCAATCAGTGCTGGCAATCCCGATGAAACGCT
Source organism: Neptunomonas sp. (assembly GCA_004195305.1). Classification (GTDB taxonomy): domain Bacteria; phylum Pseudomonadota; class Gammaproteobacteria; order Pseudomonadales; family Balneatricaceae; genus Motiliproteus. Next base: position 2,777 of record SDWN01000444.1, read on the forward strand.
TCGAGCACCCGCTGGTCGGATTCCTCGCGCGCGAGCATATGCAAGCCATTATCGCGGCACCGGATCAAAACACTTGGACGGGACAACGTGATCGAGTGATGTTCGCCACGCTCTACAATACCGGAGCCCGTGTATCCGAGCTGACTGGGATGCTGGTGGGTGATCTGGTTCTCGATCCCAGTGCTTCGATTCACATCCGCGGCAAGGGGCGCAAAGAGCGCGCGGTGCCATTGTGGCCAGATACGGCCGCACAGCTCAAACGCTGGCTGCGAGAACCCCCGCGCTCCTCCGAGCAACCGCTTTTTCCGAATAGATCCGGCGGCCACTTGACACGCATTGGCTTGACCGAGCGATTGAAGCTAGCGGTTAAATGCGCCGCCAGACAATATCCTGAACTAGCAAAGCGACGGGTATTTCCGCACCTGATCCGACATTCCATCGCCATGCATATGTTGCAGGCTGGGGTTGATATAACCGTCATTGCGCTGTGGCTCGGTCATGAAAATCTATCCACCACTCATCAGTACGTCGAAGCTGATCTTGCGATGAAAGAACGAGCGTTAAAGAGCCTGCAAGCGCTTCCCCTCGCCCCATTACGATACCGGCCATCGGATAGCGTCCTGCGCTTCTTACAGAGCTTGTAATTATGCATGGTAAACAGGGACACTAAACCGCAAGCCGATATAGGATAGATGTTGTTTTGTTTGGCTATTATCGAACAAAACAGCATCCATTCTGGCATATCGTCCATGTATCTAGGCGCAACCTTCCATAACTGCGAACCGCGGATAATTGCGTTTATGGAAACGTGACCATAAACGCAAGAACTGGATGTTCTCCCAGACCCCACGCGGCGCCAACAATAGCGCAATCCTATACAGCTTGGTGCTCACGGCACGGGC
>SDWN01000680.1 GCA_004195305.1 Neptunomonas sp.
AGATGTGTATAAGAGACAGACTAACGACAGGAGGTGCGACAGGGCGGAAGTTGCGAATGACTACCTCAGGCAGTGCCACAACAGATAGTGAGTGGAGGAGCTAACCAACTATGCTGTTATTTTTATTGCGCGCCGCAACGTTTGATGTCCGCATCAACTATAGTGACTGAATGCATGGTTAGTAACGCTTAGAAAATGGGCACTGTAGCTGTAGCGGTAGCTGTAGTTGTAGCAAGGAAGCATAGACATGATGACCACCGACTCTCTCCTCCAGAATACCCGTTCGCATACCTTTCAGAGTAAGCCATTGGCTTCGATCGATGCGCTTCGCACCGAGATCGACCAGCTACGTGCGATCGGGCAGAAGCGAAAGCGCTGGTGCCGAGAGTCATGCCCAGTACGGAAAAGCATGCGCTTGGCAGCCATGATGTTCGAAAATAGTCAGGACGGTATCGCCATTATCGGTCGGGACAACCGCATTGCCGACGTTAACCTCGCCTATCAATCGATCACGGGGTACTCCCGTGAAGACCTGCTGGGATCTTTTCCAAAATTACTCAGTGGAGATGTTCAGCTGCAACAGGTGTTCTACCAAATGCAGCGCGACCTGCTGGAGAGCGGTCGCTGGCAGGGAGAAACGTGGAAGCGGCATAAAGATGGCCGGCTGGTACCTGTGTGGATGACCCTGACTGATATCATCGATAAACAAGGGCGGATGATCAACCGGATCGCGATCTTCAGCGATATATCGCAACAGCAGAACACAAAGGTCCAGCTGCATAGGCTGGCCTATGCCGACCCCTTGACCGGACTGCCGAACCGAGCATGCTTTTTTCAACATGTCGAGCGGGTATTGAGTGAGAGTCTAGTCCTGCAACGTAAGCCAGTGATCCTGTTGATCAATCTGGATGAATTCAAACAGGTCAACGATACTCTCGGCCACCGGTTTGGTGATCTGCTGCTTAGGCAAGTGGCCCAGCGAATGAAGCTCTGCCTGCGCCAAAGCGACATGCTGGCTCATCTAGGCGGGGATGAGTTCACCGTACTGATTGACGATGACGATGAGGATCTCGTTGGCGGCCATGCGATGGTGGCTGATAAGCTGCTTAACTCGCTGGCCAAAAGTTTTAACCTGGAGGGTAAAGAGGTCTATATTCGGGCCAGCCTTGGTATCTACAAGTCCGACCCTGAGCAAGATACCGCAGAGAGCTTGATTCAAAAGGTCGATATCGCCATGTACCGAGCCAAGGACGAAGGCAAAGGCTGCTCTCGCTACTACGATTCTGACCTCAATACCCTGATGCTGCGCAAAGCGGTGCTGACTGCGGCTCTGCATCAGGCGATCGAGCAGGATCAGTTTCATCTGTGTTACCAGGTTCAGGTCGACGCGAGAACCGCCACTCCGGTCGGTATGGAAGCGTTGCTGCGCTGGAGCCATCCAGAATTAGGGAGTGTGTCGCCGTTTGAATTTATCCCGGTGGCCGAGGCCTGCGGCCTGATTCTTCCGATCGGAGAGTGGGTTCTGAGCCGCGCTTGCCACCAGTTAGCCGAGTGGAAACGCCAGGGCATGGTTCCATTACCGGTGGCGGTTAACGTCTCCGCTGAGCAGTTTTATGACGAATGCCTTGTTGATCGGATTATTGCCATCCTGCATCAGAGCGGGATACCGCCGACGCTACTCGAGATAGAAGTCACCGAAACAGCTGCTATGAGCAATCCGGAAAAAGTTGTGAAACAACTCGAAGCTCTTAATCAGGTCGGTATTCAGATTGCAATCGACGATTTCGGCACCGGCTATTCGTCCTTGTGTTATCTAAAAAAACTACCAGTATCCACGCTGAAGATTGATCGCGAGTTCGTCAAAGATATCCTCATTGATGCTGACAACTACGCGATCACAAAAGCTGTAATCGATCTTTCTCATACAATGAATCTTCGAGTGGTCGCTGAAGGGGTCGAAACCGAGGAGATCAGAGAGCTGCTGATTGAGATGCATTGTGACGTGATTCAAGGTTTTCTCTACAGCCGCCCCGTCCCTGCAACGGAGGTCGTTGCTGTAATCCAGCAGTTGAGCAGCCATTCAAATACGCACAAAGGATTGCTTGTCGATTTTGGGTCTGAGGTAAATAAAAAAAAGGTCAATAGGTCTGATTACCTGCTGTCCCACCGTGCTGACCGGACTGTTTGTGCCGACAACGCTCACTCAGACTCCCTGGGTTCAGCCTTGCTCTAAACTACAAGCCATGGAAAATCATCCCGATAAGCACCCTGCTCTAGGAGCCTGCACCAAACAACGGATGGACGTTCTTTTCTGCACTAAAGCTGCGCTCAGATCAACCTACTGCCCTGTACCCGGTACGTTGGCATCGGCGTAAGACTAGTCCCAAGTTTTGGTAACCTGAACGACCGTTTTGTGTCGATAAGCGCCTGCTGCAGGCTCCCAATCTAGCTCACTTAAGCGTCCGGTTTGGGCCAATTCCCGAAGTTTCAGTGACACCTGAGGCATGGCCGCTCTGTAGATACACCTGTCGTGAGCTTTAGCTCCGTTGGGTGTCCGCTATACGGAACGCCGCAACCTCATCAACAGCCCATGCTGGCCAGAGGTGAGAGACCGCTCAGTGTCGGCAAGCGCCCCCTGCAATCTCAGGTGCCAGGGGGCAAAAAACGGCCCATAGCATAGGTAATCGGGCTGACGCTCACCTTCAAGTTCTCAGTAAACTGTTAGTACACAAACAGCCTTCAATCCTCTCATGTATTGCTGTAAAACAACTGTCTTTAGTGTCACGTGGATATGCGGAAATAGCGATGCGGATTAGTTTTCCAGGGTAAAAATTGACTACAATTTATGCTTGGCTTAGGGATTGTTTCAAAGGAGCCTGAGCACGCCATCAACGGCATGACGGGATATAGAATGAGAAGCTGGTGTCGGATAGTACCCGTACTGACCATTGCCATGACATTGGTCGTGACTACCTCCGGTGCGTCTGAGCAGGTGGCCTTTATGAGCTACCACGCTGGCGCGCCCTTTATCGTCGATGAAGAGGCCCAGCTTGGCTTGACCTATGATCTGGCCGAGCTATTGAGCCGAAACTCCGATGGACGCTACCAATTTCAAGTCACCATCTGGCCCAGAAATCGTCTCAACGACATCCTGAATCGGGGCGAAGAAGTAGTGGTTCCCTGGACCCAACCCGTCTGGTTTAAGGACCCCCAGAGGGAGCGCTACCTTTGGACCGACGGATATTTTCCCGGTCGCAACGCCATCATCTCGTCGGTCAGCCGACCGATCGACTATGCGGGGCCAACATCCCTGCAGGGGCTAACATTGGCTGGCCTTCGAGGAGGGCGCTGGCCGCAGTTTGAGCAGCTTATCAAGCAGGGCAAGATCGAAAGAGTCGATACTTCTAACTATCTAGCCGCCATGCAGATGGTCGCCCTCGGTCGCGCGGATGCGGCGCTGGTCCTCCGCGCGGGCGCGCTCCATCTCGTCGATGCGCCCGGTCAGGCGCTCCACGCTCTCGATCAAAGCGGTCAGGGACGTTGCGTCGCGCTGGCGAGGTGAACTTGTAGGCGATCCCGCCGATCTTCTTTACATAGTCGCAGACTTTTTTTTCAATATCGGATTCTCTCATAG
>SDWN01000908.1 GCA_004195305.1 Neptunomonas sp.
ATTCATTTCATTAGGGGCTTTACGGAAGCTAGTGTTCCCGCTTGCACCTGCAAATGAACAACACCGTATCGTCGCCAAAGTCGACCAACTGATGGTCCTCTGCGACCAGCTCAAAGCCCGCCTGCAACAGGCCCAGCAAACCCAGCTGCACCTGGCCGATGCAATGGTTGAGAAGGCGCTGGACTGATGGCGATTGTAGGAAAACCGCAAGCGGTTACGGTCAAAGAGCTACTGGAACAGCCGCTGTGTCTGCCGGATTACCAGCGCCCCTACAAGTGGCAGGACCGCCATGTTAACCAGCTGTTTGATGACCTGCTGCACCACCGCAATCATGGCTGTTACCGGCTGGGCACTGTGGTACTGCACCGAGATAAAGACACGGAGCAAAAGGACGTAAATATCGTCGACGGCCAGCAACGGCTGCTGACCCTGACCCTGCTCTGTCATGTGCTGGATGGCAAACAGCAACACTGCTCCCCTTTTCTGTTGAACCATCCATTCAGCTCCCCGTTGACTCAGGAGAACCTGCGCCACAATACCGCCCTGCTGCAGGGGCGGGTCAGGCAGCTAGAGTCCGACACGGAGCGGCAGGCGCTATTGGACTTCCTGCTCAACGGCTGCGAGCTGATTCACGTCACGCTGGATGATCTAAGCGAGGCGTTTCAATTTTTCGACTCGCAAAATGCCCGGGGCAAGCCGCTGGCGCCCTTCGATCTGCTAAAGGCGTTTCATCTGCGGGAGATCGGCGAGGTTGATAAGCCCTGGGAGGCGGATTGTGTCGAGAAATGGGAAGAGGCCGCAACATCAACATCAGATGACACGCCATCGGTACTGCAGCGCACGATGGCGGATTATCTCTACAGATTACGACAATGGGCGGATGGCCGCTCCGGCCGCGAGTTTACCAACCGACACATCGGTGTATTTAAAGGCGTCAACCTGACTCACAACCACTACCGGATGACGGATGCGTTCAAGGCAGTTAATTACGCGGTTGATCTGTATAACACCGACCCCGCGAGGCAGTGGGATCAGCAGCAGAAAAACTATCCGTTTCAGGTCGATCAAACCCTGCTCAACGGTCGCCGCTTCTTTGAGTATGTGCGGCACTATATTGAGCTGCATAAACAGCTATTCATCGAGACCAAACCCGAACTGGAAGAGGTTCTGACACGCCTCAACAGCTACGATGGACGCACACGCACCGGCGACCGCTACGTGCGTAATCTGTTCGAGTGCGCGCTGCTCTACTATTACGACAAATACGGTGACCATAACCTGAAACCGGCGGCCAGGCTCTGTTTTGCCTGGAGTTACCGCATCCGCCTGACCCTGCAGCGGGTGTCGATGTCCTCTATTGATAATGCCGCCAAAGCCCCAGACAGCCTGATCCGCTCCATCAAGCAAGCGCTGCATCCACGCGACGTACTAGCCTATTACGTGCCGCCCGTTACCCGCGCTGAACGCGAACGCGGCTTGAAGGACGATAAAATCAAAGATTTACTCAAGGCCTTTAGCTCTCAGGGGTTGCTGATCGATGACAAGTAAAGATGCCATTACCGAGCTGACGGTGGCCAAGCTGTTCGCTAACGGCCAATACGCCATCCCAACCTACCAGCGCAACTTTGCCTGGGGGGAGCCTGAGGTTAAGCAGCTGCTGCAGGATGTGCTGGATGTGGCGCTGCACAACCGGCACAAGCTGACAAAGAATAAGAACAAGTATTACATCGGTAGCCTAGTGGTTGACGACAAGGGCCATCAAACTTTCGAAACCATCGATGGCCAACAGCGCCATACCACGCTGAGTATTATTCTATCGGTACTGAAAAATGAATTTGCTCAACAGGTGCAGCTGCCGGAAGGGTTAACACTTAACCTCTCATTCAACAGCCGGAAGAAGTCCGCAAACACTCTGGCCATGTTGTTTGATGGAAAAACAGAGGGGTGCGAGCAGCCCTCTATGCTGGGCGCCTACCAGGTAGCCAACAGCTTCCTAAAAGAGGTCGCGAAGGAGCAGCTGTCGCTATTTACTGATTACCTGCTGAACCGGGTGATTATTCTGCGGGTGTCCGTGCCAGAGAAAACGGATCTCAATCACTACTTCGAGATCATGAACAATCGCGGCGAGCAACTGGAGAAGCACGAGGTATTGAAAGCGCGGTTAATGGGGTCTCTCAATAATCAAGCCGAGCAACGCTGCTTTGCAGAGATCTGGGATGCCTGCGCCAGTATGGATCGCTACGTCCAGCTCGGGTTCACTGGTCGACCGCTACGCGATAAGTTGTTCGGAAAGGACTGGAGCCGCTGTCCGGCGAACTTTGTCGATGTTTATGAGCACTTGAAGGTGGCTGACAGAAAGTCGGATGACACCAGCTCTGGCCCGCCCAAAATGTCCGAGATCATCAAAGATCCACAACTTCGCGAACGCCGTGGGAAAAAAGCAGATGTCGACGATGACCCGGGTAGGTACAGCTCGATCATCAACGTCCCCAATTTTCTGCTGCAGGTACTGCGGGTAACCACAAAGCAGGACCTGCCGCTGGACGACAAACGGCTTTTATCAACTTTCGACGCTAACTTTAAAGGCATGGATAAGGCGGAGAAAGCAGCATTTGCCAGAGAGTTTGTGATCGATCTGCTGAAATGCCGGATGCTGCTCGATCGCTACATCATCAAACGCAAAAACGAAACGGAATGGAGCCTTGAGGCGCTTAAGCGTTATGAGGAGGGCCACGGTTTTGTGAATACGGCTGATGAGCCGCTGCTGAACAAGCAACTGATTATGCTGCTGTCGATGTTCCATGTATCGTTTCCGACTCAGGTGTATAAACATTGGCTCAGCGCCGCCCTGCATTTCCTGGTTAGTAACACAGGTGAAGGTAAGTCCGTGAGTGCGACCGGCTACCGTGATTTTCTGGAGGCATTAAACGACAGGTTTTTTTACGGCCGCTACGGTAAGGGCGAGCCGATTAACTATCGCACACTGACCTTCTCAGACGATGCGGTACGTCAGGACTTCGACATGGAGAACCTGAACCAGCGCACGCATATACAGAATTTTATCTTTAATCGGCTCGACTACCTTCTGTGGAAAAAACTGGAAGCCGGAGAAGCCTTTGCGGTCGACAAGATGGAGGATGTGAAGAAACGTGCCGCCCGCTTCAGCTTTACGTTCAGAACGTCAGTAGAGCATTACTTTCCGCAGCACCCGCTAGCTGGGGAGCCCATGGATGAAGCGATACTGCATAGCTTTGGCAACCTGTGCCTGATCAGTCACAGCAATAACTCACGAGTCAGTAACTTCCTGCCGCGTCAGAAAAATGAGCTGTACGAGAGATCCGATACCGAAAGCCTCAAGCTGGCATTCATGATGAGTAGTGGCAACTGGGGGCCAGAACACCCTGATGTGGTTGCCGAACATGAACGGATGATGGTGGAGGTGCTGTGTGGCAGGGCTAGAGTTAAAACCGGCGGTTTGAAGCAAGTATGAATGTGGAGCGTGTCCAGCGGGTCACGTTTGCCATGTAAACATTATCTTCTATTCTTAGCTTATGAATCTTGGTGAATCTTGGTGTCAGGTTTGACTTTCTGCTATTTACTGATAGCTTCCCCATATGCCACGAAAATCCCGCATCCATTTCCCCGGCGCTGTTTATCACGT
>SDWN01000913.1 GCA_004195305.1 Neptunomonas sp.
ACCAGTTATGACAAGCACCCAATCGCCTGAAAAAACCATCGTCATCACCGGTGCCACCGGTGCGATCGGAGGTGCGCTGGCACGTGAGTATGCAGCACCCGGTACTCTGCTAATTTTACAAGGTCGCGATCGGAAGCAACTCCAAATTGTTGCAGATCGCTGTATTCAGGTTGGAGCTCAAGCGAAGTGTTTCAGCTTTGATCTACGCAATACTGACCAACTGCAGCGCTGGGCAGCCGAGCTTTGCGTGACCAGTCCCCCCGATCTGCTGATCGCCAATGCGGGGATGAACATCGATATAGGGACAGATCGCAGCGGGGAGCGCTGGCAGGAGATGGAGGCGCTGCTCGACCTGAATATCAAATCCACCCTGCTGCTGGTGAACCCGATCGCCCAGGCGATGCGCCTACGTGGTTCTGGTCAGATTGCGATCATCAGCTCGCTGGCGGGCTATTATGGTCTGCCGATCACCCCCAGCTACAGCGCCAGCAAGGCGGCGGTGAAAGCCTATGGCGAAGCACTGCGTGGCTGGCTGGCGGATGCGGGTGTAGGGGTGACGGTGGTGATGCCTGGCTATGTCAACTCGCCGATGTGCCTGGCGATGCCCGGTCCCAAGCCGCTGCAGTGGCCGCCGGAACGGGCGGCACGGGTCATTCGTAAAGGGCTGGACAAAAACCGTGCGCGGATCAGCTTCCCCTTTCCGCTGAATTTTGGCAGTTGGTGGCTCACGGTACTGCCGTCGGCGCTGTCTCAACGCATCCTAAAGTTGCTTAACTATGCAGGTTAACGGATATTAAAGGGCTACACTCTGAACAACAAACAGCTAAAAAAATATTTTCGAGAATCCCATGAATACAGCCAAAAGAGACGTTAGAGTACTGCTTGATACATTGCCAGACGAATGTACCCTGGAAGACGTTCAGTACCATCTTTATGTGGTTGAAAAAATACAAAAAGGGATCACTAGAGCGGGCACAGAGGGCACATTGAGCCAAGGCGATGTAGAGAGGAAGTTCAGCAAGTGGACTACAAAATAACCTAGTCTATTGAAGCCACTGAGGACCTCAGTCAATTGCCGAATATATCGCAAGGGATTCTGAATTCTATGCTCGTGCTGTTGTCTCTAAAATCTTAGCCATATCGCGCAAAATTCCCGAACAACCTCTGATAGGTCGAATCGTACCGGAAATCAACGAGGAGAATTTACGAGAACGCTTTGTATACAGCTATCGGCTTGTGTATCTCATTCAAGATAATGCCATCACAATTGTGGCCATCATTCATGGAAAAAGATTACTTGAAACATTTTCAAACAGAATTGAATGATCCGCCACCCAAGTTAATCAAACAGTGCTAACAGAGCTCGGACTACCCCTTAGCGTCGGCTTAATAGCATCCGTGATTGCCGAATTTGGCCTCGCGCCCAGACCGCGGCAACTGTGGAGGCGTCCGCTTAAAGCGGTTTGCCTGCATCTCGGTAGTTGGCTGCTGCTGTTCACGCTACTGTTGCTGTTGACCCGGCGTCCCTGGTTTACCCTGGTGGCGGTGCTCGGGTTTCAGCTGTTTCTGATGGTGGTTAACAACGTTAAATACCGCAGTCTTAAAGAGCCCTTTCTGCTCCAGGATTTTGAATATTTCTGGGATATGCTCAAACACCCCCGGCTCTATATTCCCTTCTTTGGTTGGTGGCGCACGCTGCTCTCCAGTGTTGGCGCGATAGCGGTTGTTACCGCAGGATTAGCGCTGGAACCCGCTCTCGACGACACCACTCTGGTGGCTTTCTGGGCGGCGGCTGCCGCTCTGTTATTGCTAGCGGCGGCTCTGCTGGGTTACGGTTTGAGCCTGGTTGTTTCCGGTAGCTATCACCCTGTTAGCGATTTCAAGCGGCTGGGACAGGTCGCTTTTTTCTGGATCTATGCGCGGGCGCTGCTGCGCTCAGCCGCCATCGATACCCGCTCGAGCCCGTTTCTCCAGGCTGCCAAAGCCGTTGCGCCCGAGGCGCTGCCCAATCTGGTGGTGGTGCAGAGTGAATCTTTTTTTGATCCACGCTCACTCAGTCCGCTGATCAAGGATAGCCTGCTGGAGAACTACGATCGCGTTGTCAGCCAGGCGTTCAGCCATGGTCGTCTCGACGTCCCTGCCTGGGGGGCCAACACGGTCCGCACCGAGTGTGGCTTTTTGACCGGCTTGCCTCCGGCGGCACTGGGGATCCATGCCTTTAATCCCTATCGTTACCTGGCCAAAAACAGCGTTCCTAACCTGGCTAGTCATCTGCGTGCACGAGGCTACCGGACGATCTGCATCCACCCCTATACGGCCAGTTTTTATCTGCGCGATAAAGTGCTTCCCAGGCTGGGGTTCGATCAATTCATCGATATTGCCCATTTCACAGCCGCACAGAAACAGGGTCAATATACAGGGGACGCCGCAGTTGCCGACAAGGTGACCGAGTTGCTCGAAGGCGCCTTAGCAGATCCTGCGGCCAAGCCGCTGTTTATCTTTGTGATCACCATGGAGAATCATGGCCCACTGCATCTGGAAAAACCGGATCCCAGGGTAGTTGAACAGTTCTGCCACCAGCCGCTGCCAGCCGGCTGCGAGGATCTGGCGGTGTATCTGGGCCACATCCGTAGCGCCGACTTGATGCTTGCGCAATTGACCGAGACCCTGAGCCAGGGTTCCAGAGAAGGGGTGCTGTGCTGGTACGGCGATCATCTGCCGATCATGCCCAAGGTCTATTCTGCGATGCAGGAGGTTGATGGTCGCACCCAGTACCTGATCTGGCGCAGCCGCAGCGCTTCGGCTCAGCCGCAGCAGCAGGATCTGTCGGTGGATCAACTGGCGGCGCAGTTTATAGGGCAGGGCTTTCCGGAATAGGTGGCGCTCTGGGCTGTGGGTCGGGTTTTACCCCGGCAACGGCGAAGGGATCGCCTGCAGGCAGGCTCCCAGGGTGCTGCCTGTCCGGTAGAGATCTGTGGGTCTGGAGCCTGGGGCTGGTGTTTAGGCAGCGCCATGAGTTTTGGCCAGTAACGCATCCAGCGGCGATTGAGCCAGTTCAAAGCGTCGGCTGCAATTGCTGACCCCCATCTTAATCCCTGCGCGCGAATAAAAGCCGCCGTTAATCTGGGACGTGTGGATCACGGTTTTCCTGAAATTTTTGAATAACTGCTTATCCGGTCGCTCGAGGTTATTCCAGAACGCATCGAGTGTTCCCTGGAAGGTCAGTCCCGGTATATCGTAGTTGGCATTTCCCAGGGCGATGGTCGGGCAGCCGTGGAGCAGTGCCGAGGTGCCTACCGAGCTGTTGACGGTGACGACCCCGAGCGTGCTCTGGAGCAGGGTCGGCAGGTGGCCGCTTTCGAGGTACAGAATACGCCCCTCGATTTTTAACCGACGCTGCAACCGTTTGATCCAGTGCGCGTAATCGATAAAGCCGGGGTCCAGCGGATGGTTCTTGATCACCAGGTGGGCATTGCCGGGTGCATGCCGGAAGAAGGAGTTGATCACATCCTTGATCATGAACGGGATTCCCCGGCTGCTGGAGTGGGTCTGGATCTGGCTGTCGCTATTGAGCTGCAGAGGCAGCAGATAGTAAGGATCGCCACTGCGAAGCAGATGGTCTATCGCTTTGTTATCGCGCCGCTCGTAATAGGGCATCAGCAGCCGGATTGGGTTGGCAACCGGCTCGCCATCACGGACATCCGGCAGCATTTTTCCGACGTCCCGGTACCAGTCCGGATCCTTGGGCAGGCGGGAGTGGCCGTTGATCCCCTCCTCTTCCAGGGTTAGCCAGTTCGGTCTGAAATAACCCTCTTCGAGCACATGGATACGCGCGCCGTAGCGTGCGGCGATCGGTAACACCGGCAGATGGACGGGGCGGGTATCCCCCAGCATGATCACATCACTGAATCCGATCGTACTGAATTTGTGTTCGAGATACTCGGGCAGGGCCGCGACCGGGTCCCGGAAGTTCCAGGCCGGTCTGCGCCCCCAATAGGCGGCATCGCCAGCATTGAAGTTGATCCGGTAGATCTGATGCCCGCTGGCCCTCAGTTGATCACTCAGCTGGGCAAAGAAGGGGCTGGTGCAGCCTTGCAGAAATAGCACGCGGCGCTTTCCCGGAGCTTGTGTAAAGGCTGCGCTATGCATTGTTTGATCCTAATAACATCAGTAACTCAGCAACTGTTCGAGGGCATTCAGGGTGACATCGATCTGC
>SDWN01000914.1 GCA_004195305.1 Neptunomonas sp.
CGACGAGCTGGTCGACGCCGTCGAGCGCTCCGCCTGCCCCACCTGCGGCTCCTGCTCCGGCATGTTTACCGCCAACTCGATGAACTGCCTGACCGAAGCGCTGGGTCTGTCACTGCCAGGTAACGGCACTATGCTCGCGACCCACGCCGATCGCGAGGAGCTGTTTCTCGAAGCGGGCCGGATCATCGTCAAGATCACCAAGCGCCATTACGAGCAGGATGATTTCAGCGTGCTGCCTCGCTCGATCGCCAGCAAGGCCGCGTTCGAAAACGCCATGACCCTGGATATCGCCATGGGCGGCTCCACCAACACCATCCTGCACCTGTTGGCACTGGCCCAGGAAGCCGAGGTTGATTTCGATATGACCGATATGGACCGGCTGTCACGCAAGGTGCCCTACCTGTGCAAGGTGGCCCCCAACGACCAGAAATACCATGTCGAAGATGTGCACCGTGCCGGTGGCATCATGGCGATTCTGGCCGAACTTGATCGTGGCGGGCTGCTGGATACGACGGTCTCGACCATTCCCGACCCTGGCCGATGCCATTGCAAAGTGGGACATCATGACCTGCAACGATGATGCGGTGAAGAAATTCTTCAAGGCCGGCCCCGGCGGCGTACCGACCCAGGTCGCCTTCTCGCAAGCGGCACGTTGGGGTTCTCTGGATGCCGATCGCAGCAACGGCTGCATCCGCTCGGTCGAGCATGCCTTCAGCAAAGAGGGTGGCCTCGCGGTGCTGACCGGCAACATCGCGCTGGACGGCTGCGTGGTCAAGACCTCAGGCGTTGATGAAAGCATCTGGGTCTTTGAGGGCAGCGCCTATATCTGCGAAAGCCAGGATCAGGCCGTCGCCGATATTCTGGCCGACAAGGTCAAGGCGGGCGACGTGGTGATTATTCGTTACGAAGGCCCGCGCGGTGGCCCCGGCATGCAAGAGATGCTTTACCCCACCAGCTACCTCAAATCCAAAGGGCTGGGCAAAGACTGTGCGCTGCTGACCGACGGTCGGTTCTCCGGCGGTACTTCCGGCCTGTCGATCGGCCACGTCTCGCCCGAAGCTGCCTCTGGCGGTGCCATCGGCCTGGTTGAGCAGGGCGACCGGATCCGCATCGATATCCCCAACCGCCGCATCGACGTGCTGCTCAGCGATGACCAGCTGGCCAGCCGTCGCGCACTCATGGATGGCAAAGGCAAAGAGGCCTGGAAGCCCGCTGCAGAGCGTCCCCGCAAGGTCTCTGCCGCACTCAGGGTCTACGCCAAGATGGCCACCAGTGCCGACAAGGGCGCGGTCCGTGACCTGAGCCTGCTGGACGATTAAGCAGGCTCCTGCACGCCGCAGACCCTGTACGTAATAGAGCGCAGCCCCCAGGGGCTGCGCTCTCCCTTTTTTAGGATAAACAAGCGTGACCGCTTTATTCCTGCCAGCGAAGTCCAAGACACCATGAGCGTAGAAAACACACCGGATCCACAGAGCCCGCAGAGCCCAGAGGGTTCTGATGCCAATAGCGCCAGTAAGAATAAGTATCTGCGCTCCATTCGTACCTTTGTGGTCCGCGCGGGGCGCATGACCCCCGGGCAGCAGCGAGCGCTGGAACAGCACTGGCCGGAAATGGGGCTTAACCTGGCAGACGGGATGATCGATTATGCTCAGGTGTTCGGCCGCAACGCACCGACAGTGCTGGAGATCGGTTTTGGCATGGGCGATTCGTTACTGGCGATGGCTGAAGCTGCGCCCGACACCAATTATATCGGTATCGAGGTTCATCACCCCGGTGTTGGTCGTCTGCTCAGCAACGCTGCCAACGCCGGGCTGAGCAACCTTAAGGTCTATCACGAGGACGCGTTGCTGGTACTCAAAGACTGCATCCCCGATAGCTCGCTCGATGCGATTCAGCTGTTCTTTCCCGATCCCTGGCACAAGAAAAAGCACAACAAAAGACGCATGGTGCAGCCTGAGATCGCCCAGACCTTCCGCAACAAGCTCAAGATCGGCGGTTGTTTCCACATGGCCACCGACTGGCAGCCCTACGCTGGGCACATGATGGAGGTGATGAATGCAGCCCCGGGCTACCGCAACGCCGCCGGAGAGAGCCTGTACGCCCCCCAGCCCGAATCACGCCCCGTCACCAAGTTTCAGCGTCGTGGCGAAAAACTCGGCCACGGCGTGTGGGATCTGATGTTTGAGCGGATCAGCTAAGCAGCGCCCCTCTCCTCAGAGGGCGGTGTGGCCAAACAATAAAGTCTTTAACTAAACAATAGTGCACAAAAGACCACGAATTAAAGTCGTAAAATTCCTGCTCAGAGCCAATCCCGTGGAGCGTGAATGCCTATTCCAGCTTAATGAGGGGAGCAGAGGTTTGAAGTGCAAGGGCATGCTGGCTTCTATGGGTTAATAGGAGATGTGGCGCCCCTGTCCCGGTGCCAGAGAATGCAGAGCCCTGGATTGCCTGAGCAGTTGTAGCACCTTGGGTTGCTCCGATCACGGGTACAGATAAGATACTCCTTCATTTTAAGCTGGCTCGGATCATTGCGGCGGGAATTTACATATCCCTCTTGGTGGAGGAGGTTTAACCTGTCACTGAAGGCTTCGATAGTGAGGCATTCGGAGATGCTAATGGGTTCCATGGTCTCTCCTTGATAGGTTTCAGTGACGGTGTTGAGTTTGGTGGTTAAAGAAAGATAGCTAATAAATAATCAGTTTCAAATTAGTAATTTTCATGTTGCGACTGCGAAGTTCCTGTCGGTCGCGCAAGCTCGATAGTTAGCCCTATGCTGGCTCATAAAATGCTGTTCTGCGGTAGATTTAAAGCCTGGTTACAACGCAGCTGGCAGGCCATCATAGCGGTGAGGATTGCTTTTTCCCTTAATATCAATGGTTAGGCGGAGGCAGTGAGCCGTGACGAGTCCCCCCTTGGGTATCCGTGGCTCCATGACGATCATCAGCAACGCTCAAGGGACACTTACGACACAAACCGGCCACTGAGTGTCTTGGTTGGCAAAAGGTAAGGCTTGTCCTCTTTGTTCTGATCCCTTTGTTCTGAATCGTTATTACCCACCCACAGTCGCGGCGCAGCCATTCAAATTCCGCCATCGATCCGGATTGTGTTTTAATGGATTATATAACCGCAGGGTCTTTGCCTCCGCAGAGCCGACTAAGTCGCAACTCAATCATGAATTCAGAACCGGAAAAGCTGACTAACAAACACGCTGAGCTTACCCACAGCGACGAACTACGGGTCATCTCCCACGTGCAGCGTGAATCCGGCGAGTGGTTTGTCAATACCCTTATGATTGAAGCCTGCGAGGTTCCGTTTAAATACCGGCGTAAGAAGCGCTATAAAAGCCTGCAAGGGCAGCAGGTCAACCTCACCTATTATGCCACGACAGAGTCTGTCGCCGGATTGGAGGTCGAGATCATGAATATTGTCAGGATTAAGCGATCCTGAGCAGATGGGCCGCCTTTAACAACCCCGGCACAATGACCGGAATCCCCTCATGAGCGGGGCAGCAGAGCAGAAATCGCGCTGGCTCCGGGTCTGCCTCATGCTGCTGCTCTACGCCGGACTCTTAACTCTTGGTCACTGGGGCGGCGGCTGGGTGACGGAGTGGATTAACATCGATCTCAGCGGCGACGCATCATCTGCCGATCGGCAGAT
>SDWN01000287.1 GCA_004195305.1 Neptunomonas sp.
CATTGAAGGGGGAGATAGCCGCGCCCATGTTCCGCAGCGGCACCACCCGACAACGACCGATATAGGCCGCCGCGCCCAGCGCTTCGGTATAGACCACACCGTGGTAAGAGGGATCGGGCTGATTCAGCGCCGGAAAGCGCTCTTTGTGTTCAGCCCAGGGAAATTTGCCTGAGTCGATCACCGCGCCACCGATGGAATTGCCATGACCACCGATATATTTGGTCAACGAATGCACCACGATATCGGCGCCATACTCAAACGGCCGCAGCAAACAGGGGGTCGCCACAGTGTTATCGACAATCAGCGGTACGCCGTGACGGTGCGCGATCTCGGCCAATTGAGCGATATCGACGACATTACCCAGCGGGTTACCGATCGACTCGCAGAAGACCGCCTTTGTACGGTCGTCAATCAACGCTTCCAACGCGGCAAAATCGTCGTGGGAGGCCATCCGCACCTCAATCCCCTGCTTGGGGAAGGTGTGTGCGAACAGGTTATAGGTGCCACCGTAGAGCTTGTTGATACTGACGATATTGTCGCCCGCTTCAGTGATGGTCTGGATCGCATAGGTGATCGCTGCCATCCCGGAGGCGACGGCCAGTGCACCGATACCGCCTTCCAACGCCGCCACCCGCTCCTCTAATACGGCGGTGGTGGGGTTCATGATCCGAGTATAGATGTTGCCCGGAACCTGAAGATTAAACAGATCGGCACCGTGTTGGGTGTCATCAAAGGCGTACGACGTGGTCTGGTAGATCGGTACCGCAACCGCCTTGGTGGTCGGATCCGGTTGATAACCGCCGTGGATAACCTGTGTTTCAAGCTTCATAAGCAGAGCGCTCCGTTGTAGTCGTTGTTGTTGTCGTTATTGTGTCGTTGTGATCGTAACCGTTGTCTTGATCATGGCTACAGCGTTGTTAACGCTATAGCAACGCCGAATAAGGTGTCCCGTAGACTAACGCAAATCCCACCGAGTTATCATCCCCCCGTGCATCACATTTTATGAGATCCGGGCCTATGGCTAGGAGCCGCGTCGGAGTGTTTGTATTTCAGCACATAGCGGCATTGACTCTCGAACTTTCGGATATTGTGCTGGCTCTGGGCAAGTCGGTGTTAAACTTGGCTTTTGCGGAGTGCTATGAAAGCAGCAAACGGCTCAGAAACCCCTCCGTTTCTGCTTGGCACGAAGACCTGTGAGTCCATTGCAGGCGGCTAACGAAGCCCTTTGATTGCAACACAAGAGGTAAGAAAACCCTTTGGCTAAAAATGTAAACAGTAGATTCTTCTGCTCTGAGTGCGGCACCGATCATGCCAAATGGGTCGGGCAGTGCATGGATTGCGGTGAATGGAACACGGTGACAGAGTTCAAGGAACCTATGGCCGCTGCTTCAAAAGGAGCTTCAAGATCCAGGGGGTATGCCGGCGCCCGAGAGTCGGTTCGCAAGCTGAGTGACGTGCGGCTGGAAGAGGCGCCCCGCTTTAGCACCAAAAATACCGAATTTGATCGCGTATTAGGTGGCGGGGTCGTTCCGGGGAGCGTGATCTTGCTAGCGGGAACCCCGGGCGCGGGCAAGTCGACCCTGACCCTACAGACCCTTTGCGAACTAAGCCATGAGATTCCGTCGATTTACCTAAGCGCAGAAGAGTCGTTGACCCAGATTGCCCTGCGATCGGCCCGCCTCGGGCTGCCTACCGAGCACCTGGACATCGCGACTGAAACCGATGTGCTGGCGATTTTGACCATGATCGATCAGCTCAAGTCTAAGCTTGTTGTTATCGACTCGTTACAAGCGATGCACCATCCGGACACCCAAGGCGCGCCAGGTGGGGTGAGCCAGTTACGCGACTGCATGCATATTTTGACCCAGTATGCGAAACAAAACGATGTCGCGATGATTGTTATTTGCCATACCACCAAGGATGGCAATGTAGCAGGCCCACGGGTGGTTGAACACATCGGCGACGTAATGCTGATGATCGAGGCAATAGAGGGCTCAAGATTTCGGGAGCTGCGAGCGCAGAAGAATCGTTTTGGATCAATCAACGAGCTGGGGATTCTGGCGATGATGCCCGATAACGGCTACATCAGGGCCGTCAGCAATCCTTCCGCGGTTTTTTTGAATCGCGCCAGAGAGCCACAGCCCGGCTCCATGGTGGCGGCACTTTGGGAGGGCTCTCGGGCAGTGCTGGTTGAAATACAATCGCTGGTGGTCGATTCGCATCAGGGTAACCCGCGTCGCTTGGCGGTGGGCATAGACCCGAATCGCCTTAACATGCTGGTCGCCATTTTAACTCGGCATGCCGATTTAGCCATGTATGATCAGGAGCTGTATGTAAATCTGGTGGGCGGTCTCAAAAGCTCTGATCCGAGCACAGATTTACCGTTGATTTTATCGATAATCTCCTCGTTTCGAAATAGAGCAATGCCGCAGAACTGGATCGCTTTTGGCGAGATAGGCTTGTCCGGGGAGATTCGAGCGGTACCGAGCGGGCTTGAACGGATACGCCAAGCCGCGCAACAAGGGTTTAGTTATTGCATCTGCCCAAAGGCAAACATGCCCAAAACACCGCCACTGGGCATTGAGATCCATCCTGTCGAGACCATGCTAGAAGCCATGGAGCTACTTGATGGGATCTAAACCCGGGCGTGACCGAAAATTGGCTTCGTAAGCAGGGCTCGGCAAGGGTGTCGCGATACGGGACGTCATTCGATCGACTCGAGTATGGATCTTACATAGTGTCTGACAGAAAAATAGGATTTTTCTCGCAGGCCCTAATTTGCCGTTGCAGGCGCTCCGCAGTGCTCGATCTCAGTGCTCCAGCTTGGCGCATCGATCGGCATGTAGCCGGTTATTTCTAAGCGTCGGTCTTCCAGTACATCGTCATCCGGGTAACGCTGTTGCCAGGCGTCAACCACCTGATCGCGATGCTGTAACAGCTGCTCGATATGGGGTCGGTAAAGCCGCATAAACTGTGTCAGCCACTGATTAACAGCCAGGTTGGGACGAGCGTGGTCGATGCTGAATTGATCTAACAACGCGATGGTATCGGGTGCGCTGTACCAACTCTCATCCGTCACCCAACGATTAGCGGCAAACAATCCCTTGGGATTACCGTCGGCGTCCATGGAGATGCAGATCAGGTGGGCCAGCGCGTCGTCACCCTGAGGACAGGGCTCGCTACGCTTAAACCCCGCGGCCGGATTAAGCGTCTCGGGCATGCCCGCCCGACGGACAAAGGTATGAAAATGGCCGTGCTCCTCCTCCCGGTGGGCATGGTAGTAGTACTGCGCATGGCTGCGAGCATCGTATACATCATCGTCGGGGTAGTGGTTCATTTCGTAAAAGGTACCCTGCCCTTTGAGTATCTCCCCGACCACGTTAAGGCCGCCGCCACTCAACGCCTGGTTCGCGACACGCATGGCCCAAGCGGCAGTAACCAGCTCCCGCCGCTGAGCAGGCTCCAGCGCCGTTAACGGCGCCAAGGGCTGGATTTCTATCGTCGGTATTGCAGACCAAGGTTGCGACATAACATCCTCTTTTTTTTGTTAAGGCCTGGAACCTGTCGGGCTTGGCCGATCGTAGCGAGGGAAATACGATTTGAGGCAGATTTTTCGATCATCCGAGGCGAATAGCGAGCTATTTAACGAGGG
>SDWN01000526.1 GCA_004195305.1 Neptunomonas sp.
GGATGTGGGAAGTGTCTTAAATGCAGGAGCAATTTCAGACCGACCCACAGGGATGTGGGAAGTGTCTTAAATGCAGGAGCAATTTCAGACCGACCCACATAAACCCTGGCATGCCAATCACTTGACCGGCCCACCTATCATTCCACTGCCGGTGATTCAGCATTCAACCCCACACCACAGCAGCCAACTCATGCATCGCCCTTACCTACCCGAACGAGCAGAACAGCTCTTAACTACAAAAACCTGGCCGATAGCCTGCTATATACTGAGCCAACACGCTAACGGATTAACTCGATGGAAAACAGCCTGCCCCAACTGCTACTCCTGGGCTCAGCACTAGCAATCGGCCTACTGATCGGCGTCGAGCGCGGCTGGAGCTCCCGCGACCTCGCGGACGGCAAGCGCATGGCGGGGTTACGCACGTTCGGCCTGACCGGACTGCTCGGTGGCCTATCCGGACTACTGTCCCAACTCCTGGGCGATGCGATTGTCGCCGTCGGGTTTGCATCGGTGGCCGCTCTGGTTATCGCGGCATATCTAAGCAACCCCCATAATCGCTCAAACATCAGCGCCACGTCCCATGTCGCCATGCTGACCACCTTTTTACTCGGTGCCCTGGCAGGGCTCGACCAGGTAACTATCGCCGCGGCCTGCGCCGTCGTCACCACCCTGCTGCTACGCTCGAAACGCTTTCTGCACCGGCTGCTGCAGAACCTGTCGCAGCACGAACTCAACGCAGGGCTTCAGCTACTGATCATCTCACTGGTTCTGCTGCCAGCCCTGCCAAACAAGGGCTACGGCCCCTGGCAAACGCTAAACCCCTATGAGATCTGGTGGATGGTAGTACTGATCGCCGCGATCTCTTTTGTTGGCTACTTTCTGATCCGACTGATGGGAACGCAACGCGGCATCTTAATGACAGGACTCGCCGGAGGACTGCTATCGTCAACCGCATTGACACTGCAACTGTCGCGCCTGGCACGCTCTCAGCCTGCGTTACAACGGCTGTGCGCTGTCGGCATATTAACAGCCTGCGGCGTCATGTTTCCTCGGGTCATACTGATCGCAGGACTGATCAACCCTGCGCTAATGAACCAACTCTACCTCCCCCTGGGCATAATGGCGGGGGTAATATTTGGCTGCGCAGCACTCATCCTCCGCCACGGCGGCACGCACCAAGAGGTCGAAGCCGCACCGCCCAAAAACCCTCTGGAGCTGAAGCCGGCACTGCTGTTTGGATTGTTATTAGCGGCGATTGCGCTACTGGGCCGAGCGATGGTTGAATGGTTAGGGGAATCCGGCGTGCTGCTGCTGGCGGTAGCCTCAGGCATCGCCGATGTCGATGCGATCAATCTCACCCTATCACGAATGGCCGACAGGGAGATCCTGCTCAACACGGCCACCCTGGGGATAATCCTGGCAAGCATCTCCAACACCCTATTCAAAGGGGGACTCGCAGTGTTCGCCGGCGGCAGAGGAATGCTACGCTGGGTCATGCTGCCGCTACTACTGGCCGGATCCACGGGACTATTAAGCGCCTGGCTATACTAACAACCTACTTAGCGCTGACCTACTGCGGGAACCGCTAGACACTCAGGGATTCACATAGACCTTAGACCTATGCTGATTACCCATGATCTTCAGCCATCACCGCGACATGTGATGCGCATACATCTGCTTATTTTGTGGGTCGGTCTAAAATTGCTCCTGCATTTCAGACACTTCCCTCATTATCCCTGTGGGTCGGTCTAAAATTGCTCCTGCATTTCAGACACTTCCCACATCCTTGTGGGTCGGGCTTCAGCCTGACGCGAGCAGCACCCTGATCGGAAACAACCCAAATCCACGAAGGAATATTGGTTTTTTTGGGTGCGTCATCCCGACATAGATAGCCTCCTGAGGGCTCTGTCAGAATGAAACCGACCCTTCCGCGCTACACGACCTCTTCCGCGCTACTCATCCGCTCCAGGCGCTCCTGCTCCTCCGCAAAGGCGGCTTTAATCTCGTCCAACACAGAGCCAACATCGGCCTCATGAAGGTCCTCTTCAAAATAGCCGGTCAACTCCACGTCGGGATGCAGGTCGCCGCTCTCGTACAGATCCCAGATCTCTTTCGCGTACTGCGTACCCACTAACTCAGGCGCATACTGACCGTAATAGGCGGTCATATTATTGACATCCCGCTCCAGCATCCACTGCGCGTGGTTATTCCCGGCAGCGTCAACCGCCTGCGGCAGGTCGATAATCACCGGCCCGTATGAGTCCACCAATACATTAAACTCTGACAGATCACCGTGCACCACGCCGGCGCAGAGCATCCGTACCACATCGCCAATAACTGTGGCATGATCTTCGATCGCCTGTTCAGCAGACATCGCAACATCATTCAGGCGCGGCGCCACTTGACCCTCGTCATCGGTAACCAGCTCCATCAACAACACACCGTCGAAACAGCCGTAGGGTTGAGGCACTCGCACACCGGCCTTGGCCAGACGATACAGCGCATCGACTTCAGCATTATGCCACGCGTCTTCTTGTTGGCTGCGGCCGAATTTAGAGCCTTTTTCCATCGCCCGGGCGCGGCGACTGTTACGCACCTTGCGACCCTCTTGATACTGCACGGCCTGCCTGAAACTTCGCTTATCGGCCTCTTTATAGACCTTGGCGCAGCGAATTTCCGAACCGCAACGCACCACATAAACGGTTGCTTCTTTGCCACTCATCAGCTGACGAATGACCTCATCAATCAAGCCCTCTTCAACCAGAGGCTGGATTTTTTTAGGAATTTTCATGGCATCAATTGGCCTTCAGGCCATATACAAACTAATTATTTGATATTGCGCAGACCGATACCAGTACTCTGATACGCCCCACAAGCAGTTTTTACAACAAACAAAAAAGGGCAAGACTGAAAGTCTTACCCTTTTTTCGCTCAACCCCCATTAGAGGTGAGGTTAGCCTGCAAATGAATGCACGCTAGATCGTAAGCTAAAATTAGATAGCTTCGATGTTCTCTGCCTGTGGGCCTTTCTGGCCTTGAGTAACAGTGAACTGTACTTTCTGGCCTTCAACCAGAGTCTTGAAGCCTGAACCAGAGATAGCGCTGAAGTGAGCGAAAACGTCAGGACCAGACTCCTGCTCGATGAAACCAAAACCTTTCGCTTCGTTGAACCACTTTACTGTACCAGTAGTAGTAGACATACTTTTCTTCCTATAAATCAAGAGTAATTGGTGCCTCATAACAAGGCTTGTGTGCTGGAAGTGTTGCGATTACTTATGAAGAACAGGACGAGGTACTAAAGACAGGACTTCGAAAATCTGTGCATAAATATCAGACGTACTTTCAAGCTGTGAAGAAGCTTATACCCCCCTTTATTCTTAGTCAAGCCCCCATTGCGATAGATGTCGTCGCCGTGGGAACTCATGACCGACGACGACCCAGCTAACTCTCTCCGCAACGCTCTCTGCCACCCGGAGCGCCGATGCCCTGCAAACCTAAGCCCGACAGACTTCAGCAGGCTGTTGAAAAGCGTTAGCGAGGCCGCCGAGGCTAGGCAAAAACGACCGAAAAAGCGCAGTTTATAGCTATAAATGAGCATTTTGAGGTCGTTTTTAACGACGTATCGGCAACGCAGGTAAATTT
>SDWN01000533.1 GCA_004195305.1 Neptunomonas sp.
ATCTCGATCAGGGTGAAGCCCTGTTCGCGATTGGAGGATCTGATTTGGGTAGCGTCTGTTGTTGTCATCGTTGCATGCTCAATTCATCCGTACCCGGCCGGTAGCGTTAATGGCTAATGCTTTGCTGCTGCTATTTCTGGAGATGGTGAAGGTACAGGGGCCAGACTCCAGTGCACCATTGCTGGTATAGGCGACCGATGGGCGACAACCGATAACATCCGCATCAGCACCGTCATGCTGGACAACCTGGAGCACTTCGTCATCGGGTCGCAACACTTCCCAGCCTGCACTCCAGTCGGTGGCGCTGCAATCCCCGGGCGTGCCCGCGCAGATTCGAATCGTCTCGCCACGCTTGATCGCTTCGGTGCGTGCTAACGCCAGACTGGTAGCCAGTCCCAGGCGTGTCTCATCGACCTTGCTGCCGGAGATAATCGAATCGAAATTGGGAGAGGCGACCGTCAGCAACACCGCAACAATCGCGAGCACGATGAGTAACTCGATCAGCGTAAAGCCGCAGGCGTGTTTGGAGGAGCGGCGCTTTTCTGTAGAGAAAAGCGCCCGTATGAGGTTCTCTCGAGCATTATTCACATTCATCCGTAAATCCCGACAACAGGGCGCACCCGTGGTCAATCCTTGATCTGTATACATGGTGGTGCGCCAACAGGCAATCAACCAACAGAGAACTTAGCTTACACGATAAGATTAGACCAGGTCATTAGCAGAGGGGACGACTTCCTGTCTAAATAGTGATCCATATCAATTATATGTGACTTATATCAACTCGACGGTGATAATTTCAACGTCAAAATAGAGCATTTTGCCCGCCAGCGGGTGATTAAAATCGATCATCACCCGATCTCCGTCGATCGACGCCACCAGCCCCGGAAGGCCGCCCTGTGAGGGGTCGGAAAAGCTGACCATCAATCCCGGTTCCAGTTCGATATCCTTAAAATCGGCCACCGTATAGGGTTGCAGATTGCTGGGATTGTGCATGCCGAAGCCTTGCTCGGGGGCGATACGTACCCGAGACCGATCTCCGGCGGCCAGCCCCAACAGCGCCTGCTCGAAGCCCGGCAGCAAGTTGCCATCGCCGTACTCGAAGGTCGCCGGGGATTTTTCGCGGGTGCTATCCACCACCTCGCCGCTCTCCAGTTCAATCGTGAAGTGGAGACAAATACGTGCTCCCGGACCAATCAGCATTTGTGTCATTGTTATTCCTATCCACCCGCGGTAACACTAACGCTAGCGCACCTTCACGTATTAACCCCAACCAAGCTAAACCTTGCGGTTGGCGACGAAACTCTCCCACAACAATAACAGCGCGCCGAGCGTAATCGCCGAGTCCGCGATATTGAACGCGGGGTAGTAATAATGCTGCCAATGCAGGGAGATGAAATCAACCACATGCCCGAGCACCACACGATCGATCAGATTACCGGCAGCGCCACCCAAAATCAGTACCAAGGCGATACTGAGCAGGCGCTCGGTGCGCGCGATCTTACTCAACCAGTGCAGCAGATAGGCGCCCACCGCAACCGCAATGGCGCTGAAGAACCAGCGCTGCCAGCCATCCTGTCCAGCCAGAAAGCTGAACGCGGCGCCTTTGTTGTAGAGCAGGGTGAGATCAAACACCGGCAGCAACCTGATCGGCTGTGCGTACTCCAGCATGGCCAGGGCCAGCTGCTTGCTGGCCTGATCCAGGATCAACACCAGCAGCGCCAACCAAAGCCAGGCTAGGCCGGTTTGGTTAAGTTTGAGTTTGAGCTTGAGCGTCGGCACCAGGCTAGGCGTAAGCACGCTGCTCGCCCTCACCGTCGACGTTGTCTACACAGCGACCGCAGAGCTCAGGATGCTCGGTATGGCTACCCACATCCTCGCGCAAGTGCCAGCAACGGGCGCATTTTTGATGCTCACTCAAACTGACTTTAAGCTTCAAATTCGCCAACTCGGTCTCAACCGCAGCGCCAGCATGTTCGAGCAGATCGAGCTCGGCCGCGGAGGTGATCAAGACGAAACGCAGCTCATCCCCCAGACGCGCAAGCAAGGCCTTCAATTCGGCATCGCAGTATAGAGTGACTTCGGTAGAGAGCCCCGATTTGACCCCACCGTTCTTGCGCTGGTTTTCCAGCTCTTTGTTAACGGCGGTTTTGACGTCCATGACCTGCTGCCAGAAGGCGCGACCAAAGGCATCATCTTCGGCCAGCTCAAACAGCCCCTGATACCAGGTCTCGAGATGGATCGATTCACTGCGCTCACCCGGCATGCTGTGCCAGATCTCATCGGCGGTAAAGCTGGTGATCGGCGCGATCCAGCGCGCCAGCGCTTCAGCCACATGGTACAACGCGGTCTGGCAGGAGCGCCGGGCCAACGAATCGGGCTGGGTGGTGTACTGACGATCTTTGATGATATCAAGATAGAAGCCACCCAGATCCAGCGAGCAGAAGTGATGTACTTTCTGATACACGCTGTGGAACTGGTAACTGTTGTAAGCACTCACTATCTCTTTCTGCAGTTGGGCAGCGCGATCTACCACCCAGCGGTCCAGCGCCAGCATGTCATCGGCCGCCAGCAGATGCTGGGTCGGATCGAATCCGCTCAGATTGGATAGCAGGAAGCGCGACGTATTACGGATGCGCCGGTAGGAATCCGAGGTGCGATTAAGGATCTCATCGGAGACCGCCATCTCGCCGCTGAAGTCGGTCGAGGCCACCCACAGCCGCAGGACATCGGCACCGTATTTACCCATCACATGCTGTGGCGCGACCACGTTGCCGATCGATTTGGACATCTTGCGACCGTTCTGGTCGACAGTAAAGCCGTGGGTCAAGACCTGCTTGTAGGGAGCGACGCCACGAATGGCGATCGAGGTCTTCAGTGAGGACTGGAACCAGCCCCGGTGCTGGTCGGAACCTTCCAGATACAGATCTGCCGGGAATTGCAGCTCCGCGCGCTGGTCGAGCACCGAGTAATGGGTCACGCCCGAGTCAAACCAGACATCCAGGGTGTCATTAACCTTGGTGTACTGATCTGCCTCAGCCCCCAGCAACTCGACCGGATCCATCTCAAACCAGGCGTCGATGCCACCTTTCTCAACCAACAGGGCCACCGCTTCGATCAACCGAGCGGTTTCGGGATGCAACTGCTGTGTCTCTTTGTGGATAAACAGGGTGATAGGTACCCCCCAGGTGCGCTGCCGCGACACGCACCAATCCGGGCTCTGCTCGAGCATCGATTCGATCCGGCTCTGACCCCAGCCAGGAAACCACTGCACCCCTTTGACCGCCTCCAGCGCTTTCTCTTTGAGACCTTCTTCGTCCATGCTGATAAACCATTGTGGCGTAGCACGGTAGATCAGCGGGGTTTTGGTACGCCAGCAATGCGCGTAGCTATGCTCAAACTTGACCGCCTTGATCAGACGCCCCTCTTCACGCAGCAGCGCGACGATCTCATCATCAACCTTGTACACATGCTGACCGGCAAAGCGTCCCGCTGCGGAGACATAGATGCCGTGACCATCGACCAGATTCAGTGTCTCGATCGCATATTTCTGGCCGACCACGAAGTCTTCGACGCCATGATCCGGCGCCGTATGCACCGCCCCCGTACCCGCATCGGTGGTGACGTGTTCACC
>SDWN01000763.1 GCA_004195305.1 Neptunomonas sp.
GACCAGTTTGGTCACCCTACGGGCGATGAACTGCTGAAAAAAGTAGCCCAGATTCTCACAGCCAGCTTCCGCGAAACCGATATCATCGCCCGAATTGGCGGCGATGAATTCGCCATCATCATGATCGACCCGGAAAACCCCCGCGCTATCTGCCAGCCTGCTGAACGGGTAATAGAAGCGTTATCACAACCCTTGAACATTGCCGGAAGCGCTATTCAGATTGGTACCAGCTTTGGCATAGCCACCTTCCCGCTGGATAGCAACAACCCTACTGACCTATACCGCCTGGCAGACCAAGCACTCTACCGGTCCAAAGCAGCGGGAAAAAACTGTTGCTCTATTGTCGAGCATGATTCTTAGCTCTGTGATGAAGCCAAGTGAACGTCAAAGGCCGCCTGTCTTTGCTCGCTAACTCACTATTTGGTAACCGAATAGGAATCCACAGCTGAGACCTGTTGACGCAACTGCTCAATCAGCTGAATACGGTTAGTGATAGATGAATCATTACCCTCTGGATCCAGCGCCTCCAATACGAGTACCCGACTGCCTAATAGCTCCACTAATTGGAGGTAGCGCGGATCTTGCCGGGTTTGCAGCCGGACCTCTTCGGTACTGGTTTGCCAGGCTCTGCGAAACTGCTGAAGCGGCACCGTCGACCAACTTTCCTGACTCAACATCGCTGCCAAATGGCGCTGCAACTGCGTCTCTGGCAACGCGGCTGGCGACACAACGCCCTCTGAATTTCGACCTGGACTTGAACTGGGCGCATCAACCAACCGAACACCCAAGACAGCGACTAAAATAAACACGATGAGCAGCAGACTCGCTGCAATGATCATTTTCATCCGCCGTTCTGAATCGGTAAGAGTCACGGTTTGAGCCGGGGTACACTCACGCGTGCTATCGTCTACGGGCGCTATTGGCACACCCGCCCTTACGGGCAAGGTCACGTCCTCGGTAGCCTGCAGTAGCTGACGGATAAGCGTAAGCCGCTGCCGTCGATACGATTGCAGATCCAACTGACCGGCGGCATAGCTTCGTGACAGGTCTAGCAAGGTTCTGGGCATACTATATTTCCTTGATCAAACGAAACCCTGTCAAACCATCGCCCTCAGCAGGTACTGAGCGACTAAGCGTGATAGCGCATTCCGACATCTTGTCCTTATGATGACCTCCCACAGCCATCAGCCGCCCCTCTTGAGAAACCACTTCCTGGGCATTGCCTAAATAATTCACAACCCCCCACGCGTTGGCTCTACCCGCCTTCACGGCGATCAACGACCGGCCTTTAAGTACAGTCCCACCTTGCGTCAGGCGGCAGTTATAATCCTGAGGCTGCTCCAGACTTGTCGCGTTGGCCGCATATTGCCACTCATCCACGCTAGGTAGCCGGTAGGAAGACCCCGTACGCTCACTCAACCACCGCGCATAATCCTCAACCTGAGCGGAACTCAGACCGGTTACCGGATGCTGCGAATCTGCAGATAACGCTGAGCACTGCTTGGATAGTGAACAGTAAAGGTTGAAATCCGCTACCGATATCTCAAATTTACCGATCGCCACTTGCACATTTCCTTGCTGCGGCAATACCACCATATAGGGTGCTCTTTGTTGAGCATCCAGCATGTCATAACAGATCGCTCTGGATCTGGAGCCGTATCCAGCCAACTGCGGCGTGCATGGACGACCGCCCGGCCTGATTGAGGCTGCCGTTGGTTGCTGAGAGGTTAACGCTGAAGCGGAACTGGCAGCCACTGCCGTATTAGGCAAGCGGCTCATAGCGCTCGCAGCGACCGACTTATTCAAGACAATATCCCTAAACTCCACGGCATTTGGAAAGACGCGCTGCGCCACAGTCAATAATTGCGCTGCGGCAGTAACGTCCGCTTTCTGCAGCGTCTGAATTTTCCGGAGAAGATTACCGTACAACTTATCTTGCAACTTTTTATAGCGCGCACCTGTGACTCTCGCCTTGAAGCTAGCCAGGGTCTGACTCAATTGATCAAGATTACCGATCCCGACCTTTTCCACGCTGC
This sequence comes from Neptunomonas sp., assembly GCA_004195305.1. Lineage (GTDB taxonomy): Bacteria > Pseudomonadota > Gammaproteobacteria > Pseudomonadales > Balneatricaceae > Motiliproteus. Next base: position 2,037 of record SDWN01000763.1, read on the forward strand.
TCAAAAAATTCTGAATTTCAAGCTGCTGCCCATATTCAGTCTGTTTTTCAATTAACGCCATCGAACCCGGTGCATATTTCCGACCCGCTGCGATTAACCTACTGGCATCCTGATAACGCTGCCGCTTTGCCTGCTGTGCGGCTAAACGCAGATAGGCCGAAGCAAACGCATCCGGAACCTGCTGCTTGATAAAGGGATCCTCAGCATTGAGCTTATTGGCTATCGAGTTCAACGTCTTTTTCGCCTGACGTACATCATTGGCCGCTATCTGAGTGATAAAGCTCTGCTTGGCACCTTCAACCGCCGCCTTCTCGCGCGCCTCTGCCTGTTCCGCCTCATAGCGCTGCTCCGCCTGCGCAATCGCCTCGGACTCAGCAACCAGCCCGCTGATGTTCGGGTCAAAACGTTTGGCACTGCTGAGCGATTCCAACGCCCTGTTAAACTGCTTGTCGATTCGCAGTGTCTGGGCTTGATCGAGCAGATCCTGAGACACCTGCAGGCGCAGCTGGTGACTAAATTCAGGATCCCCCTGCTGAGCTTCAAACTCGACCAGGCGCTTTAACAGCAGTTTTTCCCAGACCGGGGTCAGCGTCCTGGCATCGGCCGCTATCTGAAGTTCCTGCTGTACACCCAACAGCCGCTGATACTGCAACTGCTGTTTATGCTGCTGCAGCGCCTGCTGCACAGCGTCGACCTGAGACTCTAACGCCTCAGATTCAGGAATCATCGAGGCCCCCCGCTCGGCCATGACCAGCGCCTCGGTCAACCTCTGCCTTTCGACCAACGTCTGAGTGTCCTTCAGGTAACGGGCTGCGATCTGTAAACGACCGCTGTCCAGTCGCGGCTCCTGAGGCGCCAGCTGTTCAATTTTATCCAACAGCGCCAGTGCGTGTTGTGATCGCTGCAGCGACAGATCATCCTGCGCCAGCAGCGTAGTTTCAAAGTCCTGATACAGCTGTGCGATTTCAGCCGCGAGCGCCGCCACCCGACTTGGCTCAGCAACGAGCGACTCCGTTGCCCCCGGTGACCCGCCCTGTACACGAGCCTCAGCCTCAGCAATGGTAGCGAGTTCCTGCTCAAGAGCGGTCAACAGCTGCGCATTCACCGCCAGCGCCCGTGCGGCATGCAGCTGAGCTCTGGCCGCATCCCAACGCTGTTGGCTACGTTCAAGCCGCGCCTGCCGTAAATGGCCCTGGGCAATACGGTCTTGAGCCTGTTGCACGATAGAAGACTCAGCAGAAAACTGCTGCAACACCGGCAGCAGGCTCATCGCTGCGTCTTCGGTAGCCGTTCCCAAATTACCGCTGCGCGCAGCCTTGTTAATAGCTCTGAGCAAACGCTTGAGGCCGTCCTCGTACGTGTATTGATGCTGCTCAATCGTCCGTGCCAACCGTTCTCGCTCGAGCAGATCAAGCGCCGCACCGAATTCCCCCAACAACTGCCGGGCCGGAGCCCATCGATTGGCCCCAAGGTGCGGCTCGATGGCCGTCTCCAGCGCTGCCGTCAGCCGCTTGCGTGCCGTCAGCGCCACCGCGTTCAGCACATCCAGCTCCAGCAGTTCGAGCAACGGGTCCAGCCCACCACCGAG
>SDWN01000765.1 GCA_004195305.1 Neptunomonas sp.
GCAGTACCCGGTCCAGCGCCCGGGTGCGGAGCACCAGCTGCTCCCGATCGGGTGCTGCGATCACCAGGTCGATCAGGTGGTCGATGGCTGGATTTTTAATCCCCATTAAATTACGGCTGCCTTGCATACCGGCCATCGACGAGTGCCAGTAGTTTCTCTGCTCGTTGCCGGGCGAACTGGATTGTCCGTAACTGGATACAACCATGTCGAAGTCGAAGCTGCGTAGCCGATTGATGTACTGAGAAACATCGACGATGCGGATGTTAGTCTCGATGCCCATTTTTTGCAGATTCTTGAGCATCGGGGCAACCACCCGTTCGAACTCTTTCTGCACCAGCAGGAGCTCGAATGTGAAGGGTTCGCCGTTGGCATTTATCAGCTTACCGTTTTTGACCTGCCAGCCAGCCTGTTTCAATAGTCTCATGCCAGCGCGTAGCTGGGTGCGAATGTTGCCCGAGGCATTGCTGGACGGGGCGCGGTAGACTTGACTGAACACCTCGGCTGGCAGCTGCTCTCGTAGCGGCTCCAGAATGGCGAGTTCGGCGCTGTTGGGCAGCTGGTCGGCGGCCATCTCTGAGTTGGAGAAATAGCTGTGGGTGCGGGTGTAGGCGTTGTAGAAGATGTTCTTGTTGGTCCATTCAAAGTCAAACGCATAGGCCAGTGCCTGGCGCACCCGGCTGTCGCTGAACTGGGGGCGACGGCTGTTGAAAATGAACGCTTGCATGCCGGTCGGGTTGGCGTGACGGATCTCCTGGCGCAGGACCGCGCCGCTGTCGAACATCGGTCCGCTGTAGCTGGTGGCCCAGTTTTTGGAGGAGGTTTCCTCGCGGAAATCGTATTCGCCCGCTTTGAATGCCTCCAGAGCTACGGTGCTGTCACGGTAGTAGTCGTAACGGATCTGGCTGAAATTGTGGCGACCACGGTTAACCGCCAGCTCTTTACCCCAGTAATCCTCACGCAGCTGATAGCTTAGGCTACGTCCGGCATCGAAGGATGCGATCCGATAGGGGCCGGAACCAGGCGGAATCTCGAGTCCCGGCTTGGTAAAGTCGCGTTGCGACCAGTAATGCGCGGGAAGGATCGACACTTCACCGACGATCAACGCGAGTTCGCGATTCTCGCCCGGTTTAAATCTGAATTTAACCGATCTATCATCGAGGGCCTCGATGCTGAGGATGTCCGCATAATAGGCGCGATAGAGCGGGTTGCCCTGCTCACGGAGCAGCTTGAAGGTCTGGATGACGTCGGCGCTGGTAACCGGCTCGCCGTCGCTAAATCGGGCTTGAGGGTGAATATGAAAGGTGACCCAGCTGCGATCCTCGGGTAGCTCCACCGATTCTGCCAACAGCCCGTACTGGGTAAAGGGTTCATCTTCGGCCTTGGTCATCAGGCTGTCGTAGATCAGCCCCAGGTCATCTGCCGGGGTGCCTTTGATAATAAAGGGGTTAAAACTGTCGAAAGTGCCCATCGCCCAGCGCCGCACACTGCCGCCTTTGGGCGCCTCGGGGTTGGTGTAGTCGAAATGGCTAAAATCGGCACTGTATTTAGGTTCGCCGTGCATCGCGATGGCGTGTTGCGGCGTTACGGCTGCCATTGCGGCCCAGGGGGTCAATAAAGCGGCGAGTAACAGGGAGTGTAGAAGCAATAACGAGCGAGCGCTGGCAGCCATGCCTGGGATCCTTAACACGATGAATAGATGAGAGCTTTGTTATATCAGCTTGAGGCCGCTGTGGCGAGCTTAGCCGATGGGTAGCGGCGCTGATGGCAAAGCCGCACCCAGACAGCAGGGCCAGCTGCAGATAACCTTAGTCCGCGTTAAGGCTCACCGGTAGGCGCGGCGTTCTTGCCGGTGAGCTTTGCCGGGCGCTTTAGCGTATGCGGGTAACGTCAACGTACAGGGTCAGATGCTGGCCCGGTTGCAGGTACTTGGCCTGGGCTTTTTTACGGTTCCAGCGCTTGACGTCATTGAGGTTAACGCTGAACTTGCTGGCGATAAGCGCCAACGATTCGCCGTTACGTACTTTGTAGCCAATTTTTCGGATCACCTGGCGGCCCTTGTTAGAGGCCGTAAGCGTCTGCTTGGGGACGCTGCCAGCGGGCTGCCAGATCACCAGCTTCTGGCCGACTTTGAGCGGATCGCCGGGAGCCATCTGGTTCCAGGCTGCCAGCTCGCGGATCTTGACCGAGTGTTTGCGCGAGATCTTCCAGAAGCTATCACCGCTGCGCACCTTATAGGTGAGCTTATCTTTGCCCGAACGTAGCGCCACGCGCTGGTTTTTATCAGCCTGCCGTTGGCCCTTGCTGTACACGTAGCTCTGAGCCTGTTGGGATGCCTTGGGTATCAGCAGCATCTTGCCAGCACGGATCTGGTTGCCGGTGATCGAATTGGCGCTGCGTAGCGATGCCACGGTGGTGTTGTAGTGCTTGGCGAGGTTGCTTAGGTTGTCGCCCGGCTTGATCTTATAACGCGCCCAGCTGATCCGTTGGTCCGTCGGGTAGCTGGTTAGCGCTTGCTGGAATGCCACGGCCTTAGCCGCGGGTACCAGCAGCTCATGCGGACCGTCAGGATCGGTTGCCCACTGGTTGAAGCCCGGGTTGAGCAGGTACAGCTCTTCGATCGAGATCCCGGCCAGATCGGCGGCCTTGGCCAGGTCGATCTGCGACTCGGTGGCAACTGCTGCAAAATAGGGGCGGTTGGGAAGCGACTTGAGACTCAGGTCATAGGCGGCGGGGTTGTCGAATAGCTTGGCCAGCGCGATCAGCTTGGGTACATAGGCGCGGGTCTCATTGGGTAGCTTGAGGGACCAGAAATCGGTGGGGAGATTGCGCTCGCGGTTCTTGCGCATCGCCTTGGAGACGTTGCCACCACCGGCGTTGTAGGCTGCCAAGGCCAGTAACCAGTCGCCATCGAAGCGTTTGTTGAGCAGTTCGAGGTAATCCAGAGCCGCGTTGGTGGATGCCTGAATGTCACGGCGGCCGTCATACCACCAAGTGTGCTTAAGCTTAAAGCGCTTGGCGGTCATCGGAATGAATTGCCAAGGGCCCGCGGCACGCCCATGCGAGTACGCAAACGGATCATAGGCGCTTTCGACGATGGGTAGCAGAGCAAGCTCTGAAGGCAGGCCGCGTTTAATCGTTTGCTGCAACACATAGTGATAATAACGACGGGCCCGGTCAGCCATGCGGTCGAGATATCGGGGGTGCTTGCTGTACCAGTTGAGCTGGGACTGAATGCGTGGATTATCGAGGCTGTGATCGAGGCCGAAATTATCACGGGTCAGTTGCCATAGATCGGGATCGGCGGGTGTCTCGTTGGTCGCGTCAAGGGGGGGGAGGCCTACACCACCGGTCACTTGTTGCGTGGTGTCGGCAGGCGCGTTCGGTTGAATACTGAACTGTTCGTAAGCAGGCGTGATCATCGGAATAGCGGGGCTGGGTATGGTGGCTTCCCAGTTCAAGGCCGTGATTCCGGTAGGGCTCATTGGTTGCGTGACCGGCGTTGGCGTGGCCGAGGATTCGGTGCGGGGAGCTGGCGCCTGGCAGGCGCTGATAAGGGCGCCGGTCAGGATCAGACTTAGGTGTTTTAACAGGCGTGTCACCGGTTACCTCTGCAGCAGTAAT
>SDWN01000766.1 GCA_004195305.1 Neptunomonas sp.
CACGAGTGCTCATATTGTTATGCTACTTTTAATAAAAAGTCAGTTATAAATAACATGAGGAAGCATGATATCAACAGCCCGTTTCTTATCGGTGGTATTGAAGGCGTTGATTTAGAGCTTCTGACGCCAAATGACGCACAGGGTAACCTTTTTTAACGCATACGCAACGATTAGGATAGGCTACGCGTAGCCTCGTTCTTATCCAGTTATTGAACGAGCCCGTCGGGGCCGCCAGCCATAGGGGCTATTAATCCGGCGGGTTAATAGGTGACGCAAGGATGCGTCAATATTGGTCGAAGACCAATGCAGCCCTTTAAAATCAAGTAGTTATACGAAACTTCAGCAGATTTTAGGGGCGATGTACAAATAGGTATGGAACCTATTTGTACATCAGGTTAATAGTTTCTTCTTTTTACCTTTTGCTTTAGATTAACGAGCTGGGTAGGGGTTGATATTATGCAGGGCAAAAGGTGAGAATTGGCCCTGTTGTCGTTCCAATGTGTGACGACCGCGGGTTCAGAACGGAATAGGGATGACTCGAAAATGACTCAAGCTCAACAACGTCCGCTACTCGGTATTGGCCTGATGGTACTGGGTATGCTGCTGGTGCCGTTGCTGGATGCTTGCGCTAAAGTACTCAGCCGAGACTACCCGGTTCTGGAGATTACCTGGGCTCGTTTTATGTTCCATTTTCTCTGGCTACTTCCCGTGGTCCACTGGCAGCGCCTGCCCTGGTGGAAAATGCCACCTACGCCCGGTACTCAAGTGGTCCGCAGTTTGTTTCTGACTTCAGCCACGCTGTTGTTTTTCTTGGCGATCAGAGATAACCCTATTCCTAATGCGCTGGCACTGCTTTTTATCTCACCTTTAGTGGTCACGTTGGCAGCCCCCTTGGCGCTGGGTGAGCGCTTCGACGGCAAGCGGGCCGGCGCTGCGGTAGTGGGCTTTATCGGTGTATTAGTGGTCTTGCGTCCTACCTCTGAGGCGTTCCAACCCAGCGTGCTGTTCGCTTTGGCTGCGGGTATTTGCTACGCGTGTTATCTCATGGCAACCCGAAAGCTTGCAAACCGCACTGCGCCTTTGTTGACGCTGTTCTACACCGCCATCGCAGGCCTGTTGCTGCTATCGGTCATGGTGCCGTTGGTCTGGGTCACTCCCGATGCCAAGGGGTGGGGGCTGATGGCGTTGATGGGGCTTTTTGCCGCTCTAGGTCATTACATGATCATCCGCGCCTGCGAGTATGCGTCGGCCTCTCTGCTTTCACCCTTCAACTACACCGAGATCATCGGCGCCACGACGGTGAGCTACCTGCTGTTCGGCTACTTTCCGGACGCTATGGTCTGGGTCGGCATCGCCATTATCTCCCTAAGCGGCATTTACGTTTCCATGCTCGAATATCGCAATAGTCACAAGAAGCTGGAGCACGTGGACCTTTAAAAGGGCTATGGACTAAATTAGCTGTTGCAGGCGGATGGCTGAGAACACTTAATGACTCCTGGTGCTAACCGAAGGCCATCGGCGTATCAGTATGACGCCCTACTACCCTTCTAAAATCGGGCGGTTTCATCTCTTTGTACGTGGTTAAGAAACGGCAGCGAGGCCTCTCTTGGCTATCCATGGCCTCAGCTTGCCCTCGGTGCCATCCGCTCAGGCTAGCAGCTCCTTAGGCGAACAGTCCCTCAGGTTTTGCCTCCACGGACGCTAACCGAGCGTGCAGCGGATCGGCAATTGGCATTGGCTGATGCTCAACCGAGGTGATAGTTAAGGTCATAGTTGAGGTGATAGTCGCGAACTTAAGCCGCTTAAACATGCGAATGAATGCGATTCCTTTATTATTAATCATCTTTAAAACATGGTATTAGGCGTTGTTCGTATCCTGGCTGTATCGCTCCCTAGAAACTGGTTCTACTCCGAAATACCCCTGAGAAATAACCTAGTTAGCAAGTTACCGCTGCTGTGCTTCTACCAAGACCTGTAGCGGGTAACCCATAACTGAGATGCTTGCGGTCCAGGTGATCTTCACCCGCCGCGGCTTATACCTCAACTGCTTCTGATAAAAATTAGAACTGGAGTAGCGCTATGCTGATCGGAGTCCCAAAAGAGATTAAAAACCACGAGTACCGCGTCGGTATGGTGCCTGCCAGTGTGCAGGAGCTGACCAGCCGCGGGCATCAGGTGGTTGTCGAAACCAGCGCCGGTAACGGTATCGGCTTTACCGATGCAGACTACTGCGAGGCGGGTGCCTCAATTGCCGCCACGGCTGCCGAGATTTTCGCTCAGGCGGAGATGATCATTAAGGTGAAAGAGCCACAAGCCGTTGAGCGCAAGATGCTGCGCCCGGGGCAGTTGTTGTTCACCTACCTGCACCTGGCTCCGGACCCCGAGCAGACCAACGACCTGGTCGCGAGTGGCGCAACCTGTATCGCCTACGAGACGGTAACATCCGAGCGTGGCGGCCTGCCGCTGCTGGCGCCGATGTCTGAAGTGGCCGGTCGTATGTCGATCCAAGCCGGTGCTGCTTGCCTGGAGAAATCCAAAGAGGGTCGTGGCATGTTGCTGGGCGGCGTGCCTGGTGTCGAGGCGGCCAAGGTGGTGATCATCGGCGGTGGTGTGGTCGGTAGTAACGCGGCACGCATGGCGATCGGTATGGGTGCCCAGGTGGTGATCCTGGACCGTTCTGTCGACGTGCTGCGTCGTCTGGTATCTGAGTTCGGTACCGCTATTCAAACCGTTTACTCCAGCAAAGCCTCCCTGGAAGAGCATGTATTGAGCGCTGACCTGGTGATCGGTGGGGTACTGATCCCCGGTGCCGCGGCACCCAAGCTGGTGACTGCCGAGATGGTCAGCCGGATGAAGCCCGGCTCTGCCGTGGTGGATGTGGCTATCGATCAGGGCGGCTGTTTCGAAACGTCGCATGCAACCACGCATCAGGATCCCACCTACATCGTTGATGGAGTGGTGCACTACTGCGTCGCCAACATGCCGGGTGCGGTAGCACGTACGTCTACACTGGCTCTGAACAACGCCACTCTTCCGCACATAGTGGCGCTTGCTGATCTGGGTTGGGAAGAGGCGATCCGTCGCGATCCGCATCTGGGTAACGGTCTCAATGTTCATGCTGGCGAGATCACCAGCCCCGAGGTTGCTGAAGCCTTGGGCAGAAATTTTGTCGAGTACAAACTGAGCGCCTAAGGGCTGTCCGATTCACAGGCCGGGCGTTATATCCGGCCTGCTAATAAGAAGGAATAAATCATGGCACGTATGACTCCGAGTGAAGCCTTTGTCGAAACGATGGTCGCCAACGACGTGACCGTCGCGTTTGGCATCATGGGTTCAGCCTTTATGGATGCGATGGATATTTTTACCCCCGCGGGTATCCGTCTGATCCCTGTCGTTCATGAGCAGGGCGCCGGCCACATGGCCGATGGTTATGCCCGTGTTTCCGGTCGTCACGGCGTTTGTATCGCCCAGAACGGCCCCGGTATCACCAACTTCGTCACCGCGATCGCGGCCGCTTACTGGGCCCACAGCCCGGTGGTCTGCATCACCCCTGAGACCGGTGCGATCTCCAACGGTCTGGGTGGATTCCAGGAAGCGCAGCAGCTGCCGTTCTTCGAAAC
>SDWN01000767.1 GCA_004195305.1 Neptunomonas sp.
AGGACTGGTTACAGGCGCTGGTAGCGCCCTTAACACCCCCTTGAACGCAATCTGACGAAAAACCTTCCTGTCAAAAAAGAACAATTCGCTTGTGGGGGGATCTGTGGGATAAAAAAATTATCACCATTAAAAATAAAGAATCATCATAAACGGCCTAAGATCTTCCCTAAGCGTAAACCCGATAGGTGAAATGATAGCAGGTCAGCGACCGCGACCGACACAGGCCGCCGCTGCCTCCTGGCCTGAATGAACTATTGATGAACCTCTAACGCTCCAGGGACGGCATCTCAACGGGACTCCAGATGATTCGCCGATAATTGTAGCCATTGAGCGAGTTTTCACACCTGTTTGCCAAGCATTCAATTGATGACGATAAGCAGGTAAAGATTGCAGCCATACACCCGGACTTTTGATTGAGGCTAGAGGCCTCTGTCCCTGATGGAATTTACTGGCAGATGGCTGATCAGCCTGACGAGATTTTCGCTCCCTGTGTGAACTAGGTTTAATCTGCCACGGTCTGACCTGTCTTGCCATCACGTCATGATTGCCCAAGCAGTCGCTGAAGTGCCTCCTTTACGAAACCTGTCCTGTTGCGCAGCTACGTTGTAGCACCCCCCTGACCGATAGTAGTGATCCGTCTTGACAAAGTATCGGCGACTGTCCAGCTTAAATTCAGCTATCATCGTCTCAAGAGAGCACATCCTGTCGTTTTTAACATTTAGGGATGGTAGGCGATTAGGCCAGCAGTTTGCGGATTTTCTGCCCATGATCTACATAAAAATACCCACCGAAGAACAAATACTTGACGGTGCTGTATTCACAAGCGGTTCCACCGGCGGAACCCAACTCAGAACACCGAGTCAGTGTTGATTCAGCATCGAGAGCAACATCGCACCCAGCGCACCGGCTGGCTACGTGCGGCAGTATTGGGCGCAAACGACGGTATTGTATCGACAGCCAGCCTGGTCATCGGTGTTGCGGCGGCCGAGGCGGCTCACGGCAGCATCCTGATAGCCGGTACGGCAGGCCTGGTGGCAGGCGCCATGTCCATGGCTGCTGGCGAATACGTTTCGGTCAGTTCGCAAGCGGATACGGAGCAGGCCGATCTGGAACGGGAACGGCATGAACTGGCCACTGACGGCGAGAATGAACTTAAAGAATTGACCGCCATTTACGTAGATCGTGGACTCGATCAGTCGCTGGCAATACAGGTCGCAGAACAATTGACCGCTCATGACGCGCTGGGTACTCATGCGCGGGACGAGTTAGGGATCTCAAAGACACTCAGTGCTCGACCTGTACAGGCCGCTCTGGCTTCGGCGGGAACCTTTTCAGTGGGCGCCTCACTGCCCTTGTTGACAGCGATCATCACCCCAGAGCCCTATCTGCTGACCACCGTGGCCATCACCTCGCTTCTGTTTCTCGCCCTGCTGGGCGGTCTGGCCGCCTACGCAGGCGGTGCCTGTGTCAAGACCGCGGCCGTACGCGTCACCTTTTGGGGCGCCCTTGCCATGGCCCTCACCGCGGGGGTGGGCAGCCTGTTTGGTGTCCTGATGTGAAACGGGCCTAGACATAATCCAGGCATCAATCACATCATCGCCTGTCTCGCCGACCACTTTTCCCACCGCCGCAGCGCAGGCCCGGCGTGTACCCTACGTCTGTTGCACCAACGCTTTTTGGATCTCTTGGAACGCCTGACGGCCAACGGCTAAGCCCCACTTTTTGCACACTTCCTCTGCTCTTTGTCTGGTTCTCATTGGTTCCTCCTCGGTATGGGGTTGGTCAGTTTGAAATCGGTCACCCAGCGGCCCTTGTACAATAGCTCCGGTTCCGCTTGTTTCGTGCCTGCTAGTGAGCGATGCTGATCTCGGCCTTAATAACCAGATAAAAACAGCCTGCCGGATCCGTTTGGCGGTAAAGCTCCTCGCCCGCCGCCAACTTACGCACGCTGGAAAGCTTGAGCAGAGTCAGCAGCACTTTTTCGCCCAGGGCCGGGAACGCCTGAGCGCTGCAGGTGACAACCCTCTTTTGCAAATCATTGGCTACATGCGCATCGCCGAGCGAGAGGGCAGCCACCGCGGGCACCCTGTCTGCCTGTATAGGGGCGGCGGTATGGGCTTTTCCCCGCTTTCAGAAATTAAACAGCAGGCATACTCAATCCGTTAAGACAGACGTAAGCTCTATGATGATAGGTTACGTGGTGATTGCTGGGCGCAACGCCAAAATAGGGGGCCTTTCCGAGGCTACTTTATTTTTATCCCACAGCTAATTTAATTGCGTCATCATTGCGCTGCATCAATTATTTTCCCAGCCATGCTGCTACTATTCCCGCGCTCATAACCCGCGACCGTTGTCAGTGACCACAGTCCGTAACGACAGTCCGTAACGACAGTCCTCGCCTATCGTCCACACCGATAGTCCGTAACGATAGTCCGTAACGATAGTCCGCAGCCGTTGCCGGCTGCGGCGCATTGGCTTATTGATTCAATTCAGGATGTTTTCTGTGACCCCCGAAATAACGTTTGTATTCGGCCTGCTGGCTCTGACCATTGCATTGTTTATTAGCGATCGCATCCGGATGGATATCGTGGCCATGATGGTCGTGGTGGCATTGGCGGTTTCGGGTGCCATCACCCCTGCCGAAGCGGTTTCCGGGTTCGGCCAGTCGGTCGTAGTCATGATCGCGGCTCTGTTTGTGGTGGGCGAAGGGCTGTTTCGCACCGGTATTGCCGCATCCGCCGGACGCTTATTGTTACGTTTGGGTGGCACCAACGAAGTCCGCCTGCTGTCGCTGATGATACCCATGGTCGCGGGCTTATCGGCATTCATGAGCTCCACCGGCGCGGTAGCGCTGTTTATTCCGGTGGTATTAAGTATGTGCCGTAAGGCGGGCTTAAGCCCATCACGACTGCTGATGCCATTGGCATTCGCTTCGCTGATCGGCGGCATGTTGACGCTGATCGGCACCCCGCCCAACGTGGTCGTCAGCGGCCAGATGGCGACTGCCGGGCTTGCCCCGTTCGGCTTTTTCGATTTCACTCCGATCGGTTCCATCATTCTATTGGTCGGCAGCCTATATCTTGTTTTTGTCGCCCGCCATCTGCTGCCCGAAGGCGAGGTCCGCGAATCTGAACACCCGCATCTGAAAGAGTTTGCTCTGCGTTACGGGATTACAGATCACTTGCACAAGATCAAAGTTCCCGCCACCTCGGACCTGATCGGTAAGAATGTCACCGAGGCTGGGGTTCGAACGCATTACGAAGTCACCCTGTTCGCTATTCGCCGTAATGGCAAGCTGGTCTCCAGCTTGTTACCCGTGCTGGCTCAAACCAAGATTGTCGCAGGCGATACCCTGATGGCCTATGGCGCGCCTGCAGACATCGGCCGCCTTTGCGGTGAAAAAAGCCTGGTACTGGAGGGATTTCCGGTCGGTGAGATGACGCATCTGCAGCAGGAGTTCGGTGTTGCTGAAGTGTTGCTGCGACCGAGTTCGCGAATGATCGGCAGCACCTCCTCAATCGGCTTGTCCACGAAGTCGACAACCGCACCCACCGGACTCTGTCTCTTATACACATCT
>SDWN01000047.1 GCA_004195305.1 Neptunomonas sp.
CGGCTGGACAAATGTGGCTCAGACTCAACGCAGCGCGCCTGCAACAGCAGAGCAGATTGCACTGGACGACAGCGAATTTGGCAAGTACTGAGGCCTGCCTGAGAATTTAGAAGAAGGGAGTAAATAGCATGGCTCATATCGCAGAAGCGATTGATAACGACATTTTTCAGGGGGAGGACTCTCAGCAGGATCTGTTCCTGACCTTCCATCTGCATGGCGAAGATTATGGCTTCTCCATAAGTTATGTCACGGAAATCATCGGTATCCAGAAGATCACCGTAGTTCCAGACATGCCCGATGAGATAAAAGGAGTCATCAATTTACGCGGGCGAGTGATTCCCGTAATGGATGTTCGCCTGAAATTTGGTCTGCCGAGTCGCGAATATGACGACCGCACCTGCGTCATTGTTGTCGATGTCGATGACCTTACAACGGGCCTGGTAGTTGATCGGGTCAATGAGGTCGTCGAAATCCCCACCACACAGATCGAGCCGCCACCTAACCATGGTGGAACAAGAAACTATATCCAGGGAATGGGTAAAATTGATTCGGATGTGAAAATTTTACTCGATATCGAGGCCCTGGTCGGTGTGGTTGAAGGAGAATATTCATCAGAAACGGACGATAGTGATGGCTTGACTAGTATTTGATCTGTCTACCCGAAAGAGAGCTGGCCATAAAAGCGGCCCGGGACTCCAAGCCGCTTTTATGGTGCCCCTTAATTCTCAAGAGTCACTACATATCAGGCGCCAAAAGCCCTCTATCTACGGATCGTGGGCGTTTCTGATTTATCAGGGTTTCTAGGAATTGTTCGGCATAGCGTCTTTACTACCGCTCGAAACGATTTGGAACAACTTCTAGAACGCTGTCAGCTAACCAGAGAGTTGGTGCCTACAGTGAGTTGCAACACGACATATGTAAGAATCTGGGGTCTCCACAGCATGTCAAAACTTACAATTTTTGAAAAACGGACAGAACCATCCGAAAGTCGCTCTCAATAGTGAAATCCTGAATTTTGAGATGTCGAAGCTGAACGGTTTGTCCTTAGATCGAATCAGGGTAGCATTGTGAAATAATTTACAGGAAAGCCTCAGCCCGACTAAACAGACTGAGGCTTGATTGATTCTGGATATCCTTACAAGCACTTAGACTAAGCGGGTATCCAATAACAACGCTTGGGCGAAACAATCTTTTCTTCTTTTTTTAATTGCGTCATTGCCTTATCGACAGCTTTGCGCTCAAGGCCACCGATTTCAGCAATTTTTCCGGCATTTAGGGGCTGGGCTTCAGCACGCATAACTTCTAAAACCTTTTCTGCTATATCCATTTGTAATGCTCCATATTGTCTTATATTTGGTGCTACCAAGTCTGAGTGGCAGAATCGATTGTAACAGCGAGGGTAGCACGTAACCAACTGAATTTCGATTTTAGCAGATCAAAGTCAGGTCCCTCAGTGACGAACTCAGCCGTACCTTTAATCAGAAAACCTGCACCAGGTCCATTATTTCCTGTGACTTTGCTGCTCCCAAGGGTGATCAAGACCTGATTATTGTAAGCAACATTGGCCTCAGTCTTATTCATGTAGCCCGCAGGGATCAGCAATCGATCCTCCTCAGAAACCCGTAGGTAACTGTTCCAGGTATTCACCATGTGCGGACCATCTTCCCCTAAAGTTGCGACGGCAACCACGCCATCTTTTTTCATTATTTCCTGTAATTTTTCTGGAATCATCGTGACGACCTCCTTCTTGTTGTGTGTTTTTTCTGCTCCAGCTAAAAGAGTCAGAATTTCTTAAACGACTGTGCGATAATTCCCTTGGCTTATCGCTAAACATGCTTAAAAACTGCCGGATCGGAAGTGCGATGTTTTTTCTGGACAGCAATGCCTCAGCACCCTTGTTTAAACAGCTCTACAACCAGATGAGAGAACATATTCTCTTGGGCAAATTGCCCCCGGATTCCAAGTTACCGTCTGTTCGCGACATGTCCAACAACCTTGCGGTCAGCCGAAATACGGTCGATGGTGCCTATCAGGAACTGTTCGCAGAGGGTTACATCTACAGCAAGCCCCGCAGCGGATATTTTGTGTCGCCCCTCGATCAAGAGGCTGCACCAAGGTCTTTGCTGTCCAAACCTGACAATCAAGCTCCACCTCTACAAAAAGCACCGCTCTATCGATACGATTTCCATCCTGCACGTCTTGACCAGGCAAGTTTCCCTAATCGTCTGTGGCGTAAGTTCTTCCTTGAATGCCTGCGTGAAAACCCACAACAACTGTCCCAGTATTGTGACCCTCAGGGAGAATTGGAGCTCCGCTTCTCCATTCAAAGCTATCTGGAACGTTCACGCGGAGTTGTCTGCGATCCGGAGCAGATTGTCGTCACTGCCGGGCTTCAGCACAGCCTCGACATTGTCGCCAATATACTGAAGAGGGAGCATTCCTCCGTAGCGGTTGAAGACCCAGGGTACCCACTAACCAGCTCTGTTTTTCGCAATCACTCCTACGCCATTGCTCCCGTTCCGGTCCGACCAGATGGGATCGATCTAGATATTCTCAATGCTGGAAACAGTTCCATTGCCTATGTTACTCCTTCGCACCAGTTGCCGCTCGGTTATGCGATGCCGGTCGCTAACAGACTGAGATTGATCGAATGGGCCGAAGCAGGCGAAAACTTTATCCTCGAAGATGACTATGACAGTGAACTTCGTTACAGCGGCAAACCGATCCCGTCACTGCAAGGGTTACGACCGCACGGCAATATTATCTACCTGGGGTCATTCTCGAAGGTCCTATCGCCCGCCTTGCGGGTCAGCTATCTGGTCCTGCCTCGCTCACTGCTGGCAAACTATCGCAGTCTTTTTAAATACCACTTCTCCTCGGTCTCCCAGCTTGAGCAGAGGACCCTTGCCAAGTTCATGGAGCAGGGCCACTGGGAGCGGCATATACGGCGGATGCGCAGCACCTATAAAAAGAAGCACGATGCGATACTCCGGGCTATCAAAGAACATTTTGGCTCCCTGGCTGTAGTTGATGGTCACGGAGCAGGACTGCATGTGATTCTACAAATTCCCGGCGCGACATGTAGTGAAGCAGAGATCATCCGTCGAGCTGAACAAAAAGGAATTTACCTGTTTCCCTTCTCTTGGACCTGCGCTTCCGCCGAATCAGACACCACCAAATTAATGCTCGGCTTCGGTGGTCTGACTATAAATGAGATTGAAGAGGGGATCGTTCTTCTAGCTCAAGCATGCCACTGACTTATCTACTAAGATAAAGCTGGATCAAGCTGTTGAGTAAAGATACAAAAGAATTTGGCACTAAGGTTAGTGTCAGTTTTGAATATAATAATGGGGCCAGATAATTGTCAAAACTTAGCAGTTGTGACAGACGACATGCGGTAACCAGTAACCCCTTTCATCACATTTCGCAAATATCCTGTCATAAATCTAAAGGAATTTTGGCAGGGCTTGGCTGTCCGATAAATCGCAATAAATAGGACACCTCTGGTCAGCCAGTGTTTAGTCAACTGGGGCAAGAGCATAACAAACCCTAGCGATCCGCGACCAGTCGTTCCAGATAGCGCGACTTCACCTGCTGACTGGCCATTACTCGCTTGAT
>SDWN01000052.1 GCA_004195305.1 Neptunomonas sp.
GTGGTCGGCACGCTAGCCAGTGCTGCGATCTGAGTAAAAATACTCAGCGTCCGCTGATTAGGCTTGGGCAGGTAGACCTCACCCGAGGGAAAACGGCGCGCTTTCTCGCCGTTAACCAGCATCTGGCTGGCATAGGCATCGCCGCCACTATCAGCCGAGTGATCCTCACCGCCGTGCGCCAGGACCGGCTCCGGAGCGCTGAGCAGCACAACCACCCACGCAGCAGCCGTGGCCGTCGCAGTCGTCCTGCGTGAACGCACCCGAAATAGAATGACCAACACCACCATCAGGGTTGCCCCGGCGACACCGAGTTGCCAGCTATCCAGTTGCGGAAAACCGGCGGAATTAACGAGGCCTCCGCTGCTGTTTTGACTGGTCGTTTGTTGACGCGTTGCAACCGGTGTGGAGGCTATCACCAGGGTTCCGTCCAGCAGATCGCTAACCGTATCGCTGTCAATCATAACCAACAACTCATAAGAACCCGCAGTATCCGCCCAGGGGGCGTCAATCCGGTATAGCCCCGGCTGAAGCTCCTGCGCGGCAGTTTCCTCGCCATTCAGCTCCAGGTTCAGGCTAGCCCCGACAATCGGTTGGTTGGTCTCAAATCGATCCAGATAGATCAGCAGCGCCTGATCGCCTGCCAACGCGACCAGCTCGACCGTTTCGCTGCTCAACACCAACTTGTTCTGGTCCGGCATGGCGGGCACCACGTCAGTCGCTGAAGCTGACGCTTCCTGGGAATGATCATCCCCTCCGTGTGCCCAGGCAGTGGGAGGACCACCAAAACAGGCGCCCAGCGCTAGCAGGCACGTCAAAATCAAAGGTAATACACGACGGTATGAATTCATTATTGTGTTCCTTCTGCGAGCACTTCCTGGGGCAGATACCCCAAGGCCTGATTCAGGCTAGATACCGCTCTGGCAACTTCTATCTGCCGATGCTGCAAGTTCTGCGTGGCTTCATCGGCACGGTTACGGCTGATCAGCAGCGCCTGCAAACCGAGTTCGCCCGCCGCAAATGCGGCGGCATCCAACTCCGCTCTACGGCTGTTAGTCTGCTCTCTAAGCCGGGCACTTTGCCGCTGCAAGCGGGCTGACTCCAGCGCCGTAACTGCGATGACCATGTTTGATTCGAGCTCGCGCTGCAACGCACTCAGCCGGACTTCGGCTTCAAGTTATACCGCAGCAGCCTCAGCCTGCTCTGAGCGGTTGCGTCGATCTTTACCCAAAGGCAGGCTGAAGCCGACTTGGAGACTGTCGCTGTATCGATCATCACGACTGTCCCGCTCGCTGATCCAGCCGACACTCAGCCGGGAATGTTCACGATCCTCAACCAGGATACGTTGAACGTCGAAACGGGCAGTTTGAAACGCGGCAACAGATTTTTTCAGCAACGGATGGGACCCGACCGGCCTTGGCAGGCCCTGAGCCTCCGCCGCCCAGTGGCCGGCCTGTTGCGTACCTATGCGTGCCAGGTAAGAGCGTTCAGCCACATAGAGTTGCTGCTGAGCAGACAACTGCTCGGCCTGAGCGCTCAACACCGCGGCATGTGCCAGCAACTGATCGGCATCGGCTAAGATGCCGTTATCAATATGACGCTGAACATCGTTGGCAATTTTCTGCGCCGTCTGCAATCGACTTTGCGCGGCCTGTTTATTATTGCGCTTGAGGATCAGATCCCAATAGAGCTCGCGAACGGTGCCCGCTAACGCCAGCTTTTCGGCGTGAGTCGTTATTTGCTGTAATGCATAACGGCTATCCAGGGTCGCCGCGATAGCGGCCTGTTGGCCAGACAACCACAGTGGGAACTCAACTCCGACCTCGACTTCGCTCTTACCCAGGTCCTGGTTCAGTCGATCGCTGGTATAGCGGCCGTTTAACTCCGGAGAGCCGGCAAACCAGCCTTGGTTGGCGCGCTGGCTGGCCTTGATAGCCGTCAGCCTCCGATCAGCTAGCGGCTGTTTCTGGCTGATCTCCCATGCCTGATCAACAGCGATACTGAAGCTTCCCGGCGCGCCATCGTGAGCACCGGCTGTCGCTGTGATGAACGTAAGACCCAGCGCGGTCGCCAGGCATAAAGATAAAGATAAAGATATTTGTCGCATAGACCTGTCCTACAACTCCAGAGCAAAGGCACCCGGAAAAACAGAAAACCAACCGACTGTTGGCGGATAAGGAGCTATGGCAGGGGTTAAATCAGCAGAACATCTTGGCGGAAAACCGGCGTGCTATATGGCGCAGTTTCAGGGGAAGGCGGTGAAAATTGAGTGACCGCCAGTAGCGCGGATACCGCAAAATCGAAGGTCAGCGTTGCCGCCCAATAGTAGACGGGAAGATCCGGCTGGGCAGAATAAGATCCAACCAGGGGGACCGACTCGGGCAGATCAAGTGGAACCGAAGAGTTTTTAGCCGAACAGCCTTCGTGATGGGTGCTAATTCCCGCTGTATCCTGATGCTCAACAGCGGAAAATGAGTGACTGATATCGTTGGAATTGGCCGCGGAGATCGCTACGGACTGCAGTCCAAACAGCAGTGTCATCATCAGAAAAACGACAACACGCCGGACAGTTGCCGGGCTAGTTACCGTTGTTCTGATCGCTCTCAACACGCGCTTTACTCTATCGATGGATGTGTAATAACAGCGTTAATCCTAGCTCGAAAACGGCATTTGTCAATCGGCCATTATCCAGATCCGTCCAAGCGGAACAGTACTTTAGTGCTGATCCAGCAGCTCGGATAAAGTCCCCGCATGGCCATTCTTTAGACCCCAATAACCTGGCTGAACTATGGCAAAGAACAGTACAGGTTCACAGGCATGAAGCATCTTCGTTGGCTGCATTTAGGGCATTCTATCCTAACAGGCCGAATGAAATTTTATTCCGCTATCCTGTCGCACCCCTCGCACCCTCGGTCTTGTCTGTTATTAGTGACAGCCTCTGTAGCAACATAAGCACCCGAACTTAAAAGATAAAATCATTACAGCCTTCAATCTTAAAATAACCTGAGGGTCATGTGTCGCTAAATAGAGACCGCGTCGAGGGCCGTTCCGGGGCGCCATGCAACCCTGACTCATTTTGTTGTTTCCAATTAACGACGGATCTCTTGTTACCGGCCCGGCTGATCATCGCGGCTGTCTGAAATTTCGCGTCCACTCCAATCTATCAAATTGTTTTATAGACTTGTTTTAATTACTGGCACAAATATTGATATAGCCTTCTCACAACCCATTCGCAGGCAGCGGTTCGGCGCGCGACCCAGTTGAGCCGATGAGACGGCTGACTTTTAATTATTTGAGGTATTCATGACGAGCAAGGCACAAACGTCGTTGCGAGTGAACACTCGTGTCAACCAGGAAAGCCCCAGGCGGGGCGCAGCAACGGAGACCAACATGACAACACAGACCCCTAGTCGACGCGGTAGTCGCGTACTTTTTTTTGGCTTGATTGGCCTGGCGCTGGTGGCAGCACAGAAGGACTACAAACTGATCCTGGTGTTACCCGACAAAATGTCGCAGGAAAAAATCTTCAATCTGCGCGCAATGGGCGCAGATGTGGTGCTGACGCGCTCGGACGTCGCAAAAGGTCATCCGGAGTATTACCAGGATCTGGGCA
>SDWN01000285.1 GCA_004195305.1 Neptunomonas sp.
AGATGTGTATAAGAGACAGGGCCAGCACCGCGCGCGTCGCGAGCGAGCTCGACCTCCCGGTGGTGCTCGTCGTGGACGCCAGCGCGGGCATGCAGACGATGCGCAGGGTGCCGCGATGAAAGTCTCGTAACTCCTCGGCGGTACGGGACAGTTTCTCGATACCGACAAAAGATTTCTCCACCTCCTCAAACAGGATCAGCGCCTCGGGCGTCGGCACTAGGCGCTTCTTGTGGCGCTCGAACAGTCGCAGCTTGACGCTCGCCTCGAAATCACTGAGCAGGCGACTGACGGCGGGCTGAGAGATATAGAGAATCTCGGCGGCCCCGGTGGTGGTGCCGGCGATCATCACGGCGCGGAACGCCTCGACCTGGCGGAAACTGAGTCGGGACAAGAAGCATACTCCTGCTTGGGCTGGTGAATAGAGCAGAGGATTAAAGTTCATAACAGTACGTTATCAAGTGGTAAAAATAAACGATTTGATGTTATTCATGAGCATGGCCACTATAAGCTTACCAGCGTGGCCAGGATCGAACCCTCGATAGCCAGCCGCAGGCCTCCACCGTAAAAGAGTAAACAATATGGAGAGATTCTTCCGTTATACCCTGGCGCTGCTGATCAGTACCGTGGCTGGCTTTCAGTTCGTTCAGGTGATCACCCGCTATGTCTTTGAGACGCCACTGATGGGGCTGGAGGAGGTAGCCGTCATTCCTACCCTCTGGCTCTACATCCTGGGCGCCGTCAACGCCTCGCGTGAGGACACCCAGATCCGTGCCAATGTGCTAGAGATCTTCCTGGGTACCGAGCGGGCGCGGCATATTTTGCTGGTGGTGTCAGAATCCTGCAGCCTGCTGATCTCCGCGTGGCTGACCTGGTGGGCCTGGGACTATTTTCGCTATGCCTGGCGGGTCGGCAAAGAGACCCCGACCCTGTATCTGCCAACCTTTATCTACGAATCCTCACTGTTCTTAGGTTTGCTGCTGATGACCCTGTATGTTGCCTGGCATCTGTACGGTCATCTCCGCACCCTGATCCGCGGTGGCGCCGAGCTCGATACCCCGCTTGATCACGAACACCCCCATACCAACGAGACCGACGAGTTCCAGATTCTGGGACAGGGCGAGGATAAGAATCATGGTTGAGATCGCATTGCTTGCCTTTCTGGTGTTGGTCGTTCTGTTGAGTTTGGGGGTGGCGCTACCCTACTGCTTCGGTGCCGGTTTGATGGTCATGGTGTTGGTGGGAGATGCCACCATGAAGGGGATGATGCTGTGGGGGTTCAGTCAGCTGACCAATCCTATCCTGCTGGCGATACCTTTATTTGTGTTCGCCGGTACCATTATGAGTGTCAGCGGTATTGCTGCCAGTCTACTCAAGTTCGTTAATATCTTCGTCGGCCGGATTCGCGGTGGCCTAGGGGTAGTTGCTTGCATCAGTTGCGCCATTATCGGGGCGATCTCCGGCAGCGGTCTGACCGGGGTGGCGGCGATCGGTCCGCTGCTGATTCCGGAGATGGAGCGCAAGGGTTACCCCCGTGCGTATGCCACCGCGCTGGTTGCCAACTCCTCGATTCTGGGGCTGCTGATTCCGCCCAGCGTCACCATGATCGTCTACGGCTGGGTGACGGAGACCTCGATTCTGGCCAGCTTCCTGGCCACTCTGGGGCCGGGGCTGTTGATCATGCTCGGTCTTTCGATCGTCAATATGGTGATGGCGCGTAACTTTCCGCTGGTGTTGGATGAGCCGGTTGCCTTCGGGGTGCTGGTCAAGGAAGCCGGTAGTCGAACCGTACACGCGATCCCTGCGCTGTTGATGCCGGTGATTATTCTTGGCGGCATCTACGGCGGCATCATGACCCCCACCGAAGCGGCGGCGGTCGCCGTTATCTACGCCCTGCCGGTCGGTTTTATGATCTACAAGGGGCTGACCTGGAAGAGCTTTCTGGAGTCCAGTAAGGAATCAGCCACCGCCGTCGGCGCGATCCTGATCATGATCCTGTTCAGTCTGATGCTGAGCCAGATCTTCGTTATGGAGGATATCCCCCAGGCGCTGGTCGAGGCGATCTTCGAGATCACCACCGACAAGACCTTGCTGCTGATCCTGGTGACCCTGTTCCTGTTCGCCATCGGCATGGTGGTCAATGATATCACCGCCATCATTCTGACTGCGCCGCTGTTGTTGCCATTGATGGGAGCGCTGGGGGTCAGTCCGATCCAGTTTGCCGCCATCATGGGGGTGACTACCGCGATGGGTGGCGTGACACCGCCCTACGCCAGCATCCTCTATTTGGGGGCGCGGATCGGCAACGTCAAATTCACCGAAGTGATCAAGCCCGCCATGATCCTGCTGCTATTCGGCTACCTACCGGTGGTCGTGCTGGTGGTGGTCTGGCCTGATCTTTCCGAATATATCCCCGCCATGCTCGGATACTGACGAGCGAAGCGTTTAATCCTTAACCTTAACCACCAAGCCCTTTGGGCGTCTAAAAATAAAACGGAGCAAACCATGCAAGCATCATTGACTAAAAAAATCGTCCTGGCGCTGTCCTTGTCGCTGGCGACTCTGGGGGTTGCCCAGGCGGCGACACTCAAGCTGTCGCACGTACGCCCTCAGGGTACGGCGATCGATACAGACGCGACCCAGTTTGCGGACGAAGTGAAGGCCGCGACTAACGGCAAGATCAAGGTCAAACTTTACCCGGCCAACGCGCTGGGAGATTACACCGTGGTTCAGGAGCGAGTCGGCCTGGGGGCGGTTGATATGGCGGTGCAACCGATCGCATCCAGTGTCGATAAACGCTTCCAGATCGCCTCGCTACCCTACACCGTGGAAGGTTGGAGCGATGCCCGGCAGACCTTCGGTCCCGGTTCGGTGATGCGTAACACCGTGGCGGATCTGTATCAGAAGCAGGGGATCAGGGTGCTGGGTGCCTGGCCGGTCTACTTCGGTGGTATCGCCCTGAACAGCCAGGTCGATGGTGCAGCAGATACCGGTGTCAGCAAATCCGCCAAGGTGCGGGTACCGCCGATCAAGGTGTTCCAGTTACTGGCCAATAACCTCGGTTACATCGGCTCGCCACTGCCCTTTTCTGAAGCATTCACCGCGGTGCAGACGGGCGTCGTTGACGGGGTGATCGGCTCCGGTGCCGAAGGTTACTTCGCCTCCTTCCGTGAGGTGACCAAGTATTACGTGCCGATCAATACCCACTTCGAGGTCTGGTACCTGCTGATCAACGAAGAGCGCTTTAGTGATCTTAAAGCCGATCAGCAGCAGGCACTGAGCCAGTCTGCGCTGGCGTTTGAAGAGCGTCGCTGGGTGACTGCCAAAGACGATCAGGCCGCTAACGAACAGCGCCTTGCCGCTGCAGGCGCGAGTATTGTAGCGGTGACGCCTGCGCAGATCGCCAGTGCAGCGAAGAAGATTCGCACCAACGTCTGGCCCGAAATCATCAACGACATGGGTAAAGAGTGGAGCGAGGGCGTGTTGAAAGCGGCACAGGTCTACTAGGCCCGTTTTGAATGCCGGGTGGCAGGGGCTGGCCGGTTTCTCAGCGACCAGCAGGTCTGGCC
>SDWN01000288.1 GCA_004195305.1 Neptunomonas sp.
GACGCACAGCTCCTGCACCTTATCCAGCGAGTCGATACGTGCGGCGACCTCTTTGGTTTTTGTCTCCATCGCCCGGTACTCTTCGAGTGACCTGCGGAAGTCGCCGACCTGCACCAGCTTCTGATCCAGCACGTACTCACGCACAAATCGGGTCGGGCTGTCGATCGGAGTAAACTTGATCGCGTTACGAAAGTTCTTCAGAAACTTGTCTTCGTCGATCGGCATATTACCGTCATGACTGAGCAGCGCCATCATCTCTTTCAAGAAGCGATTGGCGCGCTTCTCCAGCGTCATCAGTGGACAGCGCAGGCGCAGCGCATCACGTACCTCATGCCAGCCCAGAGGCATCCTGCCACCCCGGGTCTGGGAGGTAAAATCATCCAGACTGACCGATGTATTGGGCAGGATAAAACGCCCTTCGACCTCCTCGTCAGGCGAGGCCAGCGAAGCACTGATCGCCAATCCCACCGTATCGATCTGGCCGGAATCCTGATCTTTAAACTCCAGCGCCAGATAGGTGATGGAATCCTCCCGGGCGCTATTTTTTTTACCGCTCCGGTCATCCAAAAAACCCAGACAGTAAGTACGCAGGCTGCGTTCGGATTTCTTGCCAGCGCTGGCATTAAAACTCAGGAAGCGCTTGCTGCCGCCTACCAGCACCGTTTGAATGGCATCCAGCAGCGAAGATTTACCCGAGCCGTTAGGGCCGACGATGGCCACATTGCCGCGAATCGGAATCTCCACCGCGCCGAGCACATACCAGTTAACCAGTACGATCTTGTTCAACAACTTCATGACGGGGTCTCCGTAGCCGCATCGGGCGATTCGGTGGTAGCACGGGTATCGATAGCAGCACGGGTATCGATAGCCGCAACGGTCTCGACAGCCGCGTTGCTGTTGGTCGCAGGGGTCCGTTCCTCCTGCCCCGCAGCGTCCTGTTCCGCCAGCTGTTCCTGCTCCAGCGCATCGAGCTCATTCTCATCCACGCCATCGGCCAACCCCTCAAGCTGACGCAGCCAATCCTCGACCACCACCTTGCGAATCGACGGATTGATCATCAGCGGAATATTTTTAGGATCGGTCTCCGCCGGTTTACCCCGCTCGATCACCCCTTGGCGGCTAAACAGACTGAGGATCTCTTTGAAGCGGGTCTCATTAGGGAGATCTTTGCTGGTCAGACTTTCATACAGCTGTAACAGGTCGTCGGAAGTGATGAAGGCCTTGCCACCATCGATATCAAAATTTTCCAGTTTCTGCTCATATTGCTGACGTAGGCACAGCAGGAACAGCGATTCATCCAGTCTTAGCCGCAGGTAACGTTCCTCACCTTGCGGGATCAGGCCAATATAGGATTCATCCGGCTGATACGCCAGGGTCCAGCCAATGGCTGCAAACAGGTTATCGAAATAACCGATATGCTTAGCGATCAAAAAATAGTGCGGACGATGCGAGGGCTTATCGGCATACAGAAACTGACTCACCAGCAGCTTGTTAGCGGCGGCCACAAAGTCCTCAGCTTCGACCTGCTCCTCCCGGCTGAGAATTTTCTTAAGATCACCTAACATGCGGTCTGTCCTTCAGAGTCTGTAGATTGTTTTGTAGATAGCGTTTTACGGGGGGGCGTAGCGGTGTCCCGGTGCAAGCTGAATCCTCGGCATTCGACCATATCCGCCACAGAGGTATAACCCTGGTCAAATTCGATCCGGTACTTACCGTGCAGGTTCTGGCCCTTTTTACCCAGCGAGGCCATATGCCGTACGTAACTAAAGGCGATGTAGTCTTCAATCGAGTCGATGCTGAACTGCTCAGCACGCAGACTCGGGTTGCTGCCGAGTTGACGTTCTATATAGGTCTCAAGCTTGACACCGCTCATCTCGCGGCGCTCTTTATACTCTTTAAAACGATGCCGTAACGCCAGCACACTGGGATCGACCACCCGTTGCTGGATAATTTTTAACTGCGGTGGGGTCCGCCGCCGCGGCGCGCTGCGGATACTTCGGGGTGACAGCAGGGCGTAACTCTCCAGCGTATCAGCCAGCGGTATGTCAGCCTCCGCTTTATCCGCCAACTGGGAGATCAGCCGCGACAGCCGCGAGCTCATCCCCGGCGTGGTTTTATCCATGTAGCGGACCGTATCTGACACCCGCTTTTCCAGCCGGAAACGGAAGTCATCGATCGCGGCTAAACGCTCATCGACCGATTCAAAGATGCGGATGATCCGCCCAATATGCTGATCCACCTTGGCCTCGGCCTCGGCATGGCCCAGCTCCAGAACCTCTTGATAGTGATCGATCAGCTGATTACGTTTCACCTCGTCGAACTGCAGCTCTTTGAGTTGCGACAACAGCTGACGCCGGAACCGGAACGGGTTGTTATGCGTTTTCAGGGTCTTGTAATCTGACACCAGAATTGCGTCGACAAAATGGTCGAAAAAATCGCGCACGATCTCCTGCGGATTATTAGAGGCGGCAAAACTCTGCCGCAGTTCGCGCAATCCCAGCAGCATATCGGTCAGGTGAGCACTAAACTCTGAAGCCGTGCGCGCAGCTTCCTGTAACGTCAGACCACGCCCGGAAGGATCCGCCAGCGCCGCCTCGACCGAACTGAGCACGTTCAGCACCGCTCCGCCGTAGCTCTTCTTCTGGAACGAGGCAACATCGATCAGGGTCCGCAGCACATGGCTGACCGAGGGTGCCATCAACACAAAGGTGCGGTACAGCTGCTGCTCCTCATCCAGCCAACCGGTACTGACCAGGCGACGGTAGATGCGATTGGTGTAGTCAGCGCTCGATTTAGGGATCTGCAGCGGCGCTGCCTGGTCTGCTCTGCCCTCCTCTTCCTCGGGTTCCAACGCCCAGCTGCGAATGCCGTGCTTGATCACCGCCTCTTCAATCGTTGAGCGCACCAGATCTTTGGGAATAAAGGGGTCGATCAGATCCTCATCGAAAAACAGATCGGCCAGTTCGATCAGTACCGTCTGATAGATCTGACGGTTCTGACCGGAAAGCGGCTGAAACAGCTCGTCAGGCAGCTTATTGAACAGCATGAATGATCCTAATTAGATTCGGAAGACGGGGCCGTAAGCCCTCATCAAAGGTGCGAATTCTACCTCAATTTAAACCTCGAGGTTAAGCCTCGCACGCAGACTGGCGTGAATACTCAGCCGGACTTGACGATCGGGGCCGCGATCACGTCTCCGAGACGAAAATCCCGTAGCGAGCAATCCAACGCTAACTCACTACGCAGGCGCACCAGTCGGCGTGCCTGGACCACCTGATCCCAGTGCCCATCCAGCTTGGCAGCCTGCTTCTCTGGCAGCGCCTGCAGGTTAGCGAAGATCGCTTCAAGGTTTGGGTATTCGGCCAGCAGCTTGGCGGAGGTCTTGGCGCCGATGCCTGCAATGCCGGCAATATGATTGGTGGTATCGCCACACAGCGCCAGATAATCGCACAGCTGGGCGGGCTTGACCCCAAACCGCCGCGCTACAAAATGCGGATCGATCTCCTGCCGGGCAAAATGGTCCCTGTCTCTTATACACATCT
>SDWN01000289.1 GCA_004195305.1 Neptunomonas sp.
ATAGGGTAATTGCCGCTAAGCTGGTCGTGTGTGTTTAGTCAACAAAGGAGCCATTAGGCCTTGAGTTTTGTGTTAAGAATCTCAATAGGCTCTCGATTGGTGCCTATAAACTCTTGGGTAATAACGTCCACATAGGTGTCGTGCAGAGGATTTGCCTGGCGCTCAATTCATCAGCCCCTGAGTGACAGCGATGGGCCCGAAACCAAGCCGTTCCACGCAACTTCGGCAAATTTGAGGGGCGATGAACAAATAGGTATGAAAGCTATTGGTCCATCAGGTCGGCATTAATAGTGGCGACGTTGGCCGCAGAGCCAACTGTAGCACTACATGTCAGAAGTGACGTTGCTTTAGGCGAAGGTTGGTATCCAATCGACGCACCCCCGAGTTCGACAGCCTGTCGCCAGCGGTAAGACCAATTCGTCGGCTGATCCACACACACAACGTTGCTCAGAGTGAATTGCTCTGTTGCAATTAGCGGAAAATAGAGAGTAGAACCTGCCGATCAAGAAAGTACCGGACAGGGACCGACAGAACGCTACAGAAACGACATGCGACGGCACGGCACGCCAAGAAAACCCTTCTATACTTACCGGCCCCTCTCACACTTAGGATCCGGAGGTATTTTGATGGATAAACTACACTACAAACCCGCTCCCCGCCCAAAACCCGCCCATGAAACGCATGATTCCATCGCGTCTCAGACTGCCGCATTCATTCGCCATGGTGGCAGAATCAAAACTATTCCTAGCGGTTATACTGGATTTACGACTTTGGCCAGTCCGCGCCAGCTTGGAAAAATCCAAACATACTACGCTGACCGACCACCTACTGATGCCCACAGATCAGGTAAGATTCCTTGAGCGATCAGTCCGTCTTCATCACTCTGCTGACCATCGAACTGCTGATCCCGCATGCCCAATCGCTCAAAGATAAGCGCAGCGAGGTACGGGGACTAAAAGAGCGTATCCGCAGTAAATTCAATGCCTCAGTGGCCGAGGTGGGATACCAGGACAAATGGCAACGAACGGTACTGGCAGTTGGTCTTGTAGGTAGCGACAAGCGGCAACTGGAATCAAATAGCGCTCTAATTCGAACCCTCTGCGAGGAAGCTGCCGGTGTCGAGGTCACGTCCATCGATCAGGAATGGCTGTGATTAGCGGTACCCTGCAACCATGGGTAACTCGGCTTAGGAGCTGGACCAGGTCACTGATGAATATGATCAAAAGAGTGACACTCTGACTCAGTGCTCCTGTAAGACTACCGAAACCGGGAAGTGGTCGCTGAAGCCTGAGATGTTCACGTTCTGTGTAGCGTCGCCCTTTGGCAGGCCAAATCGAATAGGCCCTTGCGAGACCCGGTGGTCAACCATCTCTGGATAAATCTCCATTCTGGCCGTAGCCTCGTTCACCGCTATAGGGCTGCCTTGAACCAAAAGCCCCTTTGAAACAAGAAGTTGATCAAATACGTTGCCGTTCCCGTGGAAATAAAGAGTACCATGAAGCAATTTCGGGTTTCCGTTGTGGTCTAGACTCTGTTGTTCTAGATAGCGCCATGCCAAGTTGTAAAAACGCACAGCAGTCTGCGCGCGCTCCGTATCACCGCGCTCTCTGGATGCCCGTGCGTGAATCTGGAGCGAGTCGTCGAACGGATCGTCATTGAAGTCGCCCATTGCGATGACCGGTATGTGGTTTCCTCTCTGTTCCCAGATTCTTTGGTGCCAATAAGAAAGCGTCTCTCCGGCGGTCATGCGATATCCACGACTATCGTAGGCTCCGCCACTACGAGATGGCCAATGGTTACAGAGGGCAATCAGGTCATTTCCTGCCAGGGTTGTGAAAGTGGCCTGAGTGATATCGCGAGTCCCCGTCCGGCGCATCACAAAGTGAGAAAAGACTGTATTTGGGTTAACCGCGTACATTGAACTATCAAAAACGAACGCAGTGTCTATGCCTCTGTGATCCTGAGTCGCATCAACGTGTATGACAGCGTAGTTGCGATTGCTGATCTGCCCGTTAAGTCGAGAGGTTAATTGCTGCAACACAAAGTCGTTTTCTACTTCACAGACGCCGAGGATATCCGGTCCCTGACCGCCATTCATCTGCTGGATGATGGATGTAAGCTGATCTATCTTGACGTTGAATAGTGCGGGCGTCCACCCACGCAGGTCGGAAGCTAATCGTTGAGCTAACCATGGCTCTCGATTGGCATGCCCTTCCGGGGCGAACAGGTTCTCTAGGTTCCAGAAAGCGACAAAGTGATTAGGCATGAGTTGGAACTCCATCCCCTAAAGTTTTTGACCCATTAGACACAGCATTAGGTGCGTCGGTTTATGCGGTCGCCATTGATGGATTGTATAGGCATTAAAATCACCCGAATGCCAAGCCGCTAACTCGTAGTGCATATTTAAATAACAATTTTTTGTCTAGTTATTTAATGTCTAATTGTTCGTACGCACACTGTAAATATAGCTAATCAATCACATCATGCTCAGGAGGTGTTTTCTCGTAGATGTGTGAATTCTTAGAAAAACCATCGAAAACATCTCATATATATTATTCTGCACGTCAGCCTTATAGAGTGTTCTACGATGCGAAGGATCGACAAAGTAGCTCTCCCCCCCCTGCAATTAACCTTAGGATGGTTTTAAAAAGTTAACAAAAAACGGTTAGATCAAATGGCTCTAACACACTGTCAATATTGAATATATCGGATAATTGTAACCGGTCATTTTGGGGCTGCGGAATAATCGCAATGGGGTGAGATTGTTGGTTCAACACCACCGTGGCTGCGGTGTAGTGATCCAGCTGGTGCCAATCATCTGGATTACCAGCGAATGGCAGCATCAACGCCTGCCAACCTGGTAATCCGGCGATGATTCCTAGGTGGCGCTAGTGAATTACCAATGTTCCAAACCAACCGATCTATTGTCAATAAAATCAATAGATTGCAAGGAACACGGGTCGATTTAAAACGTCTGTGAGGATAGTTGATCGATGGCTGCTAGCTATCGAACAACGCCTGTCGGGCAGGAGTCTATAATTGAACAAAGGTTAAACGGAGACTATCGCGCTGATGTCAACGACATCATTGCGTACAGGACAGACTATGATGCTATCTGATGGCGGTAATGACTGAGGGAAGGGGTATGTTTTATCAAACGTGTATGAGTCTATTGTTTTTTTGCATTGTCGCTCTGGTGGGCCCGCAAGCATACGGACAAAGCCCCAAAGATAGGATTAACGTTGATTCTGCAGAAGTAGCGATCAAAGGTTACGATACCGTTGCGTATTTCACTGAAGGAAAACCGATGAAAGGTAAGAAGGAGTTTGCGTATACTTGGCAGGAAGCTCAATGGTTTTTCGCCACGGCGGATCATCGAGACCGGTTTGCTTCTGACCCGGTGAGTTATACACCTCAATTTGGAGGGTTCTGCGCGATGGCAATGAGCCGTGGAAAGGTTGCGATCATAGACCCGGAGGTATGGACCATTGTTGAAGGAAAGCTCTATCTTAACTTCAGCAAAAAATTCGCTAAAAAATTCCGGAGTAACTCAACGGAAAATATAAAAAAAGCTGATGCCGAGTGGGATAAATTACAGC
>SDWN01000291.1 GCA_004195305.1 Neptunomonas sp.
ATTTCGACATGGGTGCTGCCTATGTCAGGCTGAAGCCCGACCCACAAAGGAAGCAGCAGGGGTTGGTGGTTATGTGGGTCGGCCTTAAATGCAGGAGCAATTTCAGACCGGCGCACAAAAAAGGCATACTTGGGTTGTTGGTTTATGCAGAAAGAATAGATCGGCTGCATCTTGGCTGAGCTTTGTGGGTAATCAGGAGGTCTTATGCTGGTGGGGTCAGGCGTCTGAAAACCGATCATTGCGTTCGCTGATGAATCTGCCGTGGCGTTTGTAGCGCCGGGGTACCCGGTCCGAGATGGAGCAGACCAGTTCGTAGTTGATGGTGTTGAGGTCGTTGGCGGCATCGGTAACGCTGATCAGATCGCCCAGCAGGGTGACCTGAGTGCCGACCTCGATCGAAGGATCGATCCGCACCACGCACTGATCCATGCAGATACGCCCGACCAGCGGATAGCGTTGACCGCGGATCTCCACCTCTCGGCCCTGATGATAGCGCAGCCAGCCATCGGCATAGCCTAGAGGCAGGATGCCGATGAGTTGATCGGTGTCGGCTTCATAGGTAGCGCCGTAGCCGACCATTTCACCCTTGTGCAGCTGTTTGATCTGGGTGATGCAGCTGTGTAGCGAAAACGCCTGCTGCAGTTCGAACGGTAGCTTCAGGTCGGCGCTCGGCGGCAGGCCGTACATGGCAATCCCTAAGCGCCCCGCGTTGCTCTGGGGCTGCTTAGACTGGTGCAGCATCGCGGCACTGTTGGCTTGATGAACCAGCGTTAATGCGCTCAAGTCGATATCTGCGGTGAGCCGGTCAAAGCGCGCCAGCTGCGCTTGATAGAGTGCGGTGTCACCGTCGGCAGTCGCGAAGTGGGTGAATAATCCACACAGGTTAAAAGCCGGGTTGTTATGTAGCAGCCTGGTGCCACGCTTAAGCTGCTCGGCGCACTTAATGCCGACCCGGTTCATGCCGGTATCGAGTTTGATATGGATGTCGAGCCTGGGGCCGCTGTAGCCTGCGGCTGCTTCGATCCAGTCAAGATCGTGGGCGATGATGGCGATGCGGTGCGTGGCGGCGACCGCGATATCTGCGACCCGGATCGGCCCCATGACCAGAATGGCGCTGTCGCTGAAGTGGCGGCGCAGTTTGAGCGCCTCGTCCAGAAGCGCGACCGCCAGATGGGTGGCACCGGCCTCCAGCGCGGTACGCGCGACTTCGACATCACCATGGCCGTAAGCATTGGCTTTGACCACGGCAAACAACGATTCGAATCCGGCGTGTGCTTTGATCATGGACACGTTGTGGTAGATTCGGTCCAGATCAATTTCGGCCCAAGTGTCGCGATAAAACATGCTCATGTCCTTCGGCTAACGTGGTTGAATTGTACCCTGTTGTAGTGATCAAGGTTGCAGAGACCAAAAACCCCGCTCAAGCGAGGTTTTAGTGTTGTGTTACGGGGTCAGGGTAGCGACCGCAGCTCTGCAGGGGCGTAGGACGTGAGCTTAAACGTCGTGCTTAAGCTTAGTAGTCGTACTTGAACTGGGTATACAGCGCAGAGGCGGCTTCCCAGACGGCTCCCACCTTGCCGTCGCCCACCGGCTTGCCATCGACTGCGATGACCGGCGCCATCTCTTTGGAGGAGCTGGTGATCCAGACTTCATCGGCATCCAGTACCTCCTGCTTGCTGACGTCGCGCTCTTCAACCGGGATGCTGCCATCTTTGCGCAGGATGTTGAGGATCAGCAGACGGGTGATTCCGGCCAGAATCTGGTTGTCTTGAGCGGGGGTGATGACCACACCATCCTTAACGATAAAGACGTTGCAGGCGCCTGCTTCGGTCAGGTTGCCCTGAGCATTGAACAGCAGAATCTCGTTGTGACCAGCGGCATGCCCCTCCTGGAAATGGAGCACGTTACCCAAAAGCGCAGTGGATTTGATGTTGCAGCGCTTCCAGCGCAGATCTTCGCCGGTGGATACGGTGTAAGCATGGGCGGTTTCGCGATTAGCTTGCTGTGGCAGCGGGATCTCGAAAGCCATGCAGAATACGGTGGGCTCAACGCCTTCGGGGAACGCATGAAAACGCTTGATGTCGGCGCCACGGCTGACGTGCAGGTACAGACCCTGATTGCCACCGCCGTTTTTCTCGGCCAGGGTGGTGCAGAGCGACAGCCACTGGTCGTGGTCCCAGTTGAGCTGGATTCCCAGCTGCTCCAGACCGTCGATCATCCGGTCGATGTGCGGGCCGAAGCCAACCATTTTTCCGCTATATGAGGGGATGACTTCATAGATGCCGTCACCAAACAGAAATCCTCGATCCAATGGCGAGATCTTGGCTTCTTCGATCGGCAGATAGGCCCCATTCAGATATACGATGCTCATAGTCATCACCTCAGTGTGTGGTTAATTATTTTTAGGTCGATAGTTCCTAGTATTAATAGCCCCTGACGTGTGCTCGGGGTCGCACAGTCTAGCAACAGTCGCGTAGTTGTACTTACTGTATTTTCTCTGGAGAAAAGTGTTATTTGCTGTCTTTTTGTAAAATATACTAGACATGTGCCTGTTTATGTCAATTATATCGCAATCTAGCGCGTGGCCAATTTCAGTCATAAGGGATGTTTTACGCCATCATTAAGGTGTTGCCAAGCCGGTGCGGGGTGCTGGTTACTGTTAACTGATGGGCTGCGGACCGGCCTGTATCAGGCTTCGATCCGTTGGGTGCAGCGTATAGCGGGGATGGATCGGTTTTTTGAGGGGGTGTGTCGACGCTACGGCTCGGGCATTACGTCATGTTAATCAGTTGGCGTAGTTGCAGCAGTAGCGAGCGGCCTTCGTCGGGTGACAAACCATCTTCGGTGAGTTCGTTGCGACGGGTGACGCCGTCGACGCTGCCTAGCTCTGAAATATATTGCAAGATAGGCATAGGGTCGATTCGGGCCAGTAAGTCTTCGTTACGCCATAAGCCGAGGAAGGCGATGATGCCGTAGGCGCCCCAGTTGGAAACGTCGGCGACAATCAGTTCGTCGCAACAGGTTTCAGCTGCCGTAATGTCGAGATCGCCCAGTGCCTGCTTGACGTTGCCCATGCCAATTTCGTTACCGCCGTCGCCGATGGCGAGGGTGGGGCAGTCACATTGGTCTAAAAAGGTGTCGAAACAGGCCGCGCGAGCACTGATGTCTTCGCCACGCATATTGTAATAATGACCATCTTCGGCCTGTCCGGGGCGTTCGATCGAGAGCACCAATGAGGGCTTGAATTTCTCCAAAGCCTGGGCCGCCTCCTGTTCTCGTTGATCATGCGGGCCGACCTTGATCTCGTGAACCCGGTATTTATCCGCCAGTGCGGTCGACATCGGCGGACCGCAGACGATAACCGGTTGCGCGCCCAGGTATTCGAGGGTGTCGTAGAGGGCGATGGCACCGACCGGCCCGTCGGTCTCGAAGGTGTCGACCACGGGAAAGCCCGTGCCGATCAGTACCGTACCGCGGATGTCGCGCAACAGCCGGGCGGCACGCAGGCAGTAACCGGGTGAAAGCGCACGCTGGATCGTTTTCATCCCGCGGAGGTTGCGGCTGACCAGTGCGTCTTCTATCTGTACGCTGAGGGCGTC
>SDWN01000528.1 GCA_004195305.1 Neptunomonas sp.
AGATGTGTATAAGAGACAGTATCTGAAGAGGGTGTAGGTGCGCTTGCCGTTATACGCCGTCGGCGCTGGCTTGGTCCCGGATCACGCCAATGAGTAGGCTGTTCCAGCGTGCAAACAGCATTGCGGAGCAGAACAGCCCGCAACTCAGTAGCGCCATCAACAGGCCCAGGGTGCTGCCGCCGAAAGCGTAAACGGCGCCCATACAAAAATACAGCAGTATGACAAAGCAGAGCCAGATATGGGGGCGCGAATTACCCTTGAAAATGCTGGGGACGAAGGCTAGCAGTAGCAGTGATTGGACCAACCAGATCACCAGAGGGTTGGCGCCCTGGGGCGGGTTGATCCAAAACGTCCATAGTGCAAACACCAGGATCAGCCCCAGCAGTTGGGCTCGGGTTGCCAGCGCGCTCAGGAATACCCGCTGGGTCAGCTGTTCGCGGGAGAGTTTGTTTTTGATCATCGCCATCAGTGTGTTTCCCTAGCTAGTTTCAGTGCCAATGCTCTGGCCTTGGGCGCGGCATAGCTTGTTGTTGATCATCGGCATCAGTGTGCTTCTCGAGCTAGTTTAAGTGCCAAGGTGGCGATGCGCTGGCCTTGGGCGTGGCAGAGCTGTCGCTCGATGTCGGTCAGCGAACGCTGGCCCTCGCTGCCCGAGACATGGGTGGCGCCGTAGGGAGTGCCGCCTGCGTCGGTGTTAAACAGTCCGGATTCGCTGTAAGGGATTCCTGCGATCACCATGCCGTGGTGTAACAGCGGCAGCATCATGCTCAACAGGGTGCTCTCCTGGCCACCGTGAAGGCTGGCCGTGGAGCTGAAGACGCCTGCCGGTTTGTTGATCAGAGTGCCATTGGTCCAGAGGCTGCTGGTGCCGTCGATAAAGTACTTTAAGGGTGCGGCCATGTTGCCGAAGCGGGTCGGGGAGCCGAGCAGCAAACCGGCGCAGTGGCGCAGATCCGCGTCGCTACAATAGAGCGCGCCTTGGGTCGGGATCGCTGACTCACTGGCTTCGCTGTTTGGCGATACGGCGGGCACGGTGCGCAGTCGGGCCTCGATGCCCGGGACCGCTTCGATGCCTCGGGCCAGGTGTTGAGCCATCTTAGCGGTTGCGCCCTGACGGCTGTAATACAGGACCAGGATATAGGGTGTCGGGTGTGGCATCAGGTCAGATCCAGCACGTTTTCAGGAGGGCGACCGATGATGGCCCGGTCGCCGCAGATGGCGATCGGACGTTCAATCAGGCACGGAAACTGCACCATGGCATCGATCAGTGCCGCATCGCTCAATGCGCTATCCTTGAGGTTATTGTCCTTGTACTCCTGCTCGCCGCTACGCAGCAACTGGCGTGGGTTGATTCCCAGCAGGCTCAGCAGGCGGGCCAATTCGTCGTGACTGGGCGGATTATCGAGATAGAGACGAAGCACAGGTTCATGGCCTCGCTGCTGCAACAGCTGCAATGCCTGGCGTGATTTGGAACAGCGCGGATTGTGGTACAGGGTGATTGTGCTCATAACTTGTCTCTGTGACGGATAATCAAGCAGTCTGGTGAAAAGCTACCTACGTTGCCAAAACGTCGTTAAAAACGACCTCAAAATTCTCATTTATTGCACATAAACTGCGCTTTCTCGGTCGTTTTTGCCTAGTCTTGGCGGCCTCGCCAACGCTTTTCAACAGCCTGCTGGGGTTATCGAACCGATCGGGCTATTCTAACCGTTGTGATAAGGGTAACAAGGCACGTTTTATGTGGATAAAGCGATGAGCACAAAGGATTGGCGATGAAACGATCTCTGCCCCGGTTTGATTTGCAGGCCACGGTTGGTTTTTTACGCCACCTGTTTCAGCAGTTCGGTGCTAATCAGGGGGCCCTCAATGCGGCTGCAATGACCTATACCACGCTGTTTGCGGTGGTGCCGATGATGATGGTCACCTACGCCATGCTGGCGTCGATCCCCACCTTTCAGGGGGTGGGGCCACAACTCGAAAGTCTGATCTTCGATAATTTTGTGCCCAGTACCGGGGCACAAGTTAAGGAGTACCTGTCAGGCTTTGCCGGGCAAGCGCGGAGTTTGACCGGGGTGGGTATCGGCTTTCTGGTCGTGACCGCTTACATGATGCTGAAAAGCGTTGAAAAAACCTTCAATCGGATCTGGCAGGTGCGCGAACCGCGCCGCGGCCTGTCCAGTTTTTTACTCTATTGGGCGGTGTTGAGTCTGGGGCCGCTGCTGCTGGGGGTGGGTTTTGTGCTCACCTCGTATGTCACCTCATTACCGTTGGTGGATGAGGCGGCCGGGGTTATTGGCGGCAAGGCCCGGATTCTGGCGTTACTGCCGCTGCTGCTCAGCAGTGCCGCCTTTATGTTGCTGTACGCGGCGGTACCCAATTGCCAGGTGCCGCTTCGGCATGCGTTGGCGGGTGGCGTTATCAGCGCACTGCTGTTTGAGGCCGCCAAACGCGGTTTTGCGCTGTTCGTATCGCTGTCGCCTTCTTATCAGTTGATCTACGGTGCGTTCGCAGCGGTGCCGCTGTTTTTGGCCTGGATCTACATCTCGTGGATGATCGTACTGCTCGGGGCGCAGTTTGTGCGCTGTCTGAGTACCTATGATGCCACTAAACAGAATCGCGAGGCGCCGCCATTTTACTGGGGTTTGTGTCTGCTGGAACAGTTATGGCGGGCACAGCAGCAGGGCCGGGGGCTGTCAGAAGCGCAGTTGGCTTGCTCTCTGCCCGCGTTATCGGTACTGCAGTTGGGGGACTCGCTGGAAGAACTCAAGCGCGCGGGTATGGTGACATCTAACACCAAAGGGCAGTATCTGTTGTGTCGGGATCTGCATAGTCTCAGCCTGGAGCAGTTTGCTCAAAATGTCAGCTGGGTTTTACCCGATACGATCGCCACGGAGCAGAACAGTCCCGCAGCCGACTGGCCGCGACAGCTGCAAGGGTCTCTGGAAGCGGTGCGCGCGTATCGCGCCGAGCAGCTACAGCCGAGTCTGGCTGAGTTGTTTGGTGAGGTCGCTGAGAAATCTAAGCCGTCGGATTAGCACGCAGCTGTTAGCGCTCAGCAGTCAGCGGTCAATTGACAAAGCACAAGGCGCAAGGCACGCGAGTGCCGGTGGGCGTTTGTTCTGCCCCAGAGTGGCCGTTGCGGCTAAAATAATAGACTAAGAGTCGTAATTGTAGGAGTAGCAGGATGAATCAGCTGGCATTGCAGGTCTGGGTTAGCGGCCGGGTACAGGGGGTCTGGTTCCGTCATTCGACCCTGCAGCAGGCCGAGTTTCTGGGCGTTAAGGGCTGGGTTAGAAATCTGGACGATGGCCGGGTCGAGGCGCTGTTGCAGGGAGAGGCCAATGCGGTGCGGCAGTTGGAAACCTGGCTCAGTCTCGGTCCGGAGCTGGCCAAGGTCGCCGATGTGGAGGTAGTTGTCCTCGAAACTTCCGAGGCCGTGGATAGTTTTGAGGTGCGCTAGCAGCCTGCCGGACTTAACGCTGATCTACTCCGGGAAAGCCGACTTTGGCCATTTTTCACCCTCTTTTTCGTTTAATAGAACCACTATTA
>SDWN01000530.1 GCA_004195305.1 Neptunomonas sp.
TTTTTCTTCGCGTCAGCCTTACGCTGGCTATCAGCGCTAGTCGGGGCCAGACTGCGCAGGTCTACCAATTCCGCCTGCACGTGCCGCGGGATGACCCGGCGGTTATCACTACTACTGTCAAACCAGGTCGATGCCGTTAACAGCACAATCCCGCCGTGCAGTAACAGCGCCATCAATACCGGCAGAATATAACTCTTAGTACCCGCGTTCATCGTTATTCTGTTACCAAGCCGACACTGGAAGCCCCGACGCCCTGGAGCCCCGCCATCAGCTCAACCACCTTACCGTAGCTGACGCTACGATCACCCCGCACCAGAACCCGCTTCTTGGGGTTACTACTGAGAATTTTACCGACCCGTTCAATGACCAACGCCAGCACCACTGGCTGCAGCGGATCGCCGCCAACATCAACAAAATACTGGCCTTTAGCATCGACAGATACGATCAGCGGTTCCTGATCCCGACTGTCGACAGGCTCCGCGCCGACCTTCGGCAATTGGACATCGACCCCCTGGGTCAACATAGGCGCAGTGATCATAAACACAATCAGCAACACCATCACCACGTCGATATAGGGCACGACATTAATTTCGGCATTGAGTTTGCGCTTGGGCTTGGGCATACGAATCATTTGCTAGCCCTCAACCTGAACCATGCACGCGACGGTGCAGAATGCTGGAAAACTCCTCGGCAAAGGTCGCATAGCTGTTCATCATAATCTCGACCTGAGACGAATAACGGTTGTAAGCAATAACTGCTGGGATAGCCGCAAACAATCCCATCGCAGTCGCGATCAACGCCTCTGAGATACCGGGGGCCACACTGGCCAGCGTTGCCTGATGCATATTGGCCAGCCCTCGGAATGAATTCATAATCCCCCAGACGGTGCCAAACAGACCGACATAAGGACTGGTTGAACCCACGGTAGCCAAGAACGACAGATGGGTATCGAGCTTCTCCTCTTCGCGCGACAAAGCAACCCGCATCGCTCGCTGAACCCCGTCCATCACAGCATCCGGATCGGCATCGGTCTGCTGCCGCAAGCGGGTAAACTCCTTAATCCCCGCACGGAAGATATTCTCCAATGCGCTATCAGGGTTGGGATTGCTGTTTACATCCCGAAACAGCGTACTCAGATCGATACCCGACCAGAATTTTTCTTCAAATTGACGCAGCGCACGCCGCGACTTAGCCAGATAACTGCGGCGCTGGAAGATCATCACCCAGGAGACCACAGAGACCAGCAACAGGGCTAGCATCACCAGCTGAACAACGAGACTGGCATTAACCACCAGACTCCACATCGACATTTTATCTACCACCAAAAACTCTCCTCATTGGCGTGTTCGCACGGTCCTGCCCGTCTAAGACAGAATCCGATAGCGGGTCAATTGTTGGGTTAACTGAGCAGGGATCGGTACCGGTTTAAGAGACTCGCTGTCAACCGAGGCTATTTTAACCTCGGCACTGCAAAGCAGCGCGTCATCATCGGACCTAAGTACCCGTTGCTCGAAAATCAAACTAGCTGCCGACTGGCGTTGGATAGCGGATTGAATAATAAGTTCATCATCCAGTCGCGCCGGTTGCCGATAACGCGCGCTGAGGCTATGTACCACAAAAATTAGCCCCTGCTGCAGAAGCGCCTGCTGCTGAAACCCCAGCGAACGCAGCAATTCGGTACGGGCACGCTCCATAAACTTTAAATAGTTGACGTAATAAACTATTCCTCCCAGGTCAGTATCTTCGATATAGACCCGAAAGCAACACCGATGCGGGGCAGAATCAGTCATGCTCGCCCCGGTGCAGCGATTCCATACCAAAGTGCTGATAGGCAAGCTTCGTGAGTACCCGTCCACGTGAGGTACGCATGATATAACCCTGCTGTATGAGGAAGGGCTCGATAACATCCTCAATAGTATCCCGCTCTTCGCTGATCGATGCGGATAGACTATCGATGCCCACAGGCCCACCATCAAACTTTTCGATCATCGCCAACAGCAAACGTCGATCCATATGATCGAATCCATGACTGTCGACATTAAGCATATTCAGCGCCAGGTCTGCGACGGCTCCGGTGATATAGCCATCCGCTTTAACCTCTGCATAATCACGGTTACGCCGTAGCAGCCGATTGGCGATTCTCGGGGTGCCCCGAGAGCGTCGGGCTATCTCACGGGCGCCCGTCTCATCGATACCAACCCCCATCAACCCGGCCGAACGGGTGATAATACTGACCAGATCTTCAACACTGTAAAACTCAAGACGCTGAACAATGCCAAAGCGGTCACGCAACGGCGAGGTCAACAAACCGGCCCGGGTAGTCGCACCGACCAACGTAAAGGGCGGAAGATCCAGCTTTATCGAGCGGGCGGCAGGTCCTTCGCCGATCATAATATCAAGCTGGTAGTCTTCCATCGCAGGATAGAGCACCTCCTCGACCGCAGGATTCAAGCGATGAATCTCATCAATAAAGAGCACATCGCCCGGTTCAAGATTGGTCAGCATCGCAGCCAGATCGCCCGCCTTCTCCAGCACCGGACCGGACGTCGACTTCATATCGACGCCCATCTCGTTGGCGATAATATGTGCCAGCGTGGTTTTCCCCAGCCCGGGCGGTCCGAAGATCAACGTATGATCGAGCGGCTCAGAGCGATTACGCGCAGCGGGAATAAAGATCTCCATCTGCTCGCGGACCGCCGGTTGGCCAACATACTCGGCCAGAGAGCGAGGACGGATAGCACGATCCTGAACCTCTTCGACACGAGAGCGCGGTTGAGGAGCGATAAACCGGTCGGTTTCAATCATTTCAATCTCAAATAGACAACAACAAGATCAGGGTTGCGCATGATAGTCTATCGCAGCCTTAAACCATACTCTTGAGTGATTGACGGATCAGCGCCTCGGCGCTGCCTGAACCCAGCTGCTTATGCGCCTGCGCTACGGCCTTGGTTGCTTGAACAGGCTTGTAACCGAGCGCAATGAGCGCACTCTCCGCCTCCTGAATCGCACTAGCAGCGCTGCCGGCCATTGCATCTCCGGCCAGCTCAAAACCACCCTCCTGGGGCAACCAGTCACGCATCTTGTCCCGCATCTCCACAACCAAACGCTCTGCCGTTTTTTTCCCGACCCCCGGTATCCTAACCAAGGCTGCGCTGTCGTCGTGGTTGACGCAGCGGGCAAAATCATCGGCACCTATACCCGAGAGTATCGCGATAGCCAATTTCGGCCCCACCCCGCTGACTTTAATCAGGGCCCGAAACAACGCCCGCTCCTCCCTGGTGGCGAAACCGAATAACAACTGCGCGTCCTCTCGCACCACAAAATGGGTATACAACTCAACGGACTGACCCAACACCGGAAGATTAAAAACGGTGCTCATGGGCGCCTCAACCTCGTAACCTACACCCTGCACATCGATCAACAAATGAGGTGGCTGCTTTTCAACCAACGTGCCTTTGAGCCTACCGATCATCTACCTTTCTCCTGGCGATCATTTTTTCTGGGGGGGGGAGGAGCTTACTTTATCGACCGCAGGCTTGAACGTGCACCCGCATAACGCACCTGCCCCTGACGGGTATAGGT
>SDWN01000532.1 GCA_004195305.1 Neptunomonas sp.
ATTAGAACCTGACCTGCGGTGGGTTCGAGCTGCCCGGTCATCAGTTTCAGGACCGTGGTCTTAGCCGAGCCGATCTTCCCCAGCATCGCAATTTTCTCACCTGCAGCAATAACAAAAGAAAGGTCCTTAACGATGTAATCGCATTCTTCGTCGTACTTAAACGAGACATTTTTTAATTCGATACGTCCTTGCAGCGTCGGCCGGGCCAGGCTGGCTGTATGGTGAAGCGCATGTTTATCATCAAATAAGCGGTCCAATGCGCGATAAGACTCCAGCGCGTAGTTAACACGGGTCAACAGGTTGGAAAGCTGGCTGAGCGGTGCGACGATCCGCCCGGACATAATCACACAGGCGATCAGCGCCCCCATCGACAGCAGACCGTCGGCGATCAGAAAAACGCCGTAGAAGACGATGCAGACCTGCATCAATTGTTGTGCAGACCCGGTAATATTGTTGGCAATCTGGGTTACAAACTTGGATTTCAAGCCCGTATCGGCCTGGTGATCGACCGTCTCCAGCCAACGCCGTTTCAGAAACCCAGTGGCGGGAATCGTCTTAATCGTTTCCAATCCGGAAATGGTCTCGACCAGAATGGACTGCTTGCTTTGCCCCTCTTCGTAAGATTCTCGGGTGTATTTAGCCAGCAGTGGCTGTATCAGCAATCCGGCGAGCAGTACTAGCGGCACCAGCACCAGAGGGACCAGCGCAATGCTGCCGCCAACCAGATAGACGACCCAGATAAAGAACAAAATAAACGGCAGATCGACCAGCGCGACCACTGTGGCCGAGGCAAACATATCCTTGAGCCCCTCAAACTCTCGCAGCACGCTGGAGAGTCCGCCGGTGGAATGCTTGCTTGTTGCGAGGCGCCCGTGGATCAGGTTGTCATACATGTCGGTAGCGATGCGCCGGTCGATACGCACACCCGCGTGATCAATAAAGGAAGCGCGCAACATCTTCAGAACAAAATCAAAAACAAGCAGCAGGCCGATACCCAGGGTTAGGGCGATCAGCGAGTCGATGGCGTCATGGGGGATCACGCGATCATAAACTGTCATGATGAACAGCGAGGACGCCAGCGCAAACAGGTTAATAAACACCGCCGCCAACGCCACCTGGAAGTAAGTCAGCTTGTTGTCCAGGATGGCGCCCCAAAACCAGTGATTCTTCAGGTTTCGGCGTAGCTTACCTTCGCTGTTACGGGTGTTTTTTCGGGTCAGGTACAGGGCCTGCTGACCGCTCTCCAGATCCATTCCACACTCGCCTTCGGTCAACACCGTGAAGGCAACCTGACCCTGAGCATCAATGAGCAGGTAGCCACCATGCTGCGTCAACCGGCTCGCGGCAGAAATGACAAAGTGCGTCTCCAGACAGGCATAAAGTGCGGCAAACAGCAGCGCTTCATCCCGTTCCAGGCGAGTGACGTCATAGAAACTGGCGGGCGTCAGTTCAAAAAAATTCGCCGCCTGCTCAAGTGAATCTGCGAGCGACGGGCTGTGAATAATGCTGTCTTGCTGAATAACCACCGACATCAAGCTCCAATCAACAAACGGGAAAGATAGGCAAAATACAGAGCGTCAATCAGCGCACGATCACGCTGCACCCTGGCGTCTGCCATGCCCTTTTTAATCTGGTAAAGATCTTGAAGCTGCCCCTGAGTTCTGCGCATCCGCTCCTGCATCACATCCATCAACCTAACTTTTGAGCGGACCAACTCGTCATAGACGGTAAAGCGCTGTGCCGCATGCGTGTAGTCATACAGCAACCCGCGGGCCTGATCCTTAACCCGCTTACGCTCAGACTGGATCTGCAACAACAGCTCGGTAATCTCCAGTTCCTTTTCGGCAATACCCAGCTGGGTTTTTCCGCCGTTATACAGTGGTAGATTCAGATCCACCGTGGTGAAGAGGTCATAGGCGAGATTCGATTCCACGTACGCCATATTCAGCGCCAGAGTCGGATAATGATCGCTTTGTGCCGATTTTTTTAGGGACCGTACCGAGGCCAGACGCTGATCGAGCAAACGCAGCGCCACACTCTGCAAAAAAAGCTTATCTGTCCAGGCCTCACCCTGGTACAGCTCGGGAAGAAAGCGCGAGGGGACGAACAACTGCGTCGGGATCACCGCATAATTATTGGCAAATATAGCCCGTAACTTATCCACCTCCAGCTGCTTAAGCTGAATTTCCAGCCGGAGAGTCTCGCCCTCGTCATTCAGCAGCTCGTAGTCCAAAGACGAACCTAAGCCACCCTGGGAGCGAGCTTTTAGATGATCAATGACCTCGGCGAGGTAACGCGCCTGTTCGCTGCGATGACGAATGTCCGCGTCGACCTTAATAAGGTTGAAATACTGCTCGCTGAGTTGCGCCTTGAGTTCATTAACTTTGGCCTGATTATCAAACGCTACGGCCTCAACCTCCGCCGTTGCCGCCACGACACGATGCTTTACCCGACCAAAATCGTACAGTGATTTTTGCAGGTTAAGGTAGCCACCGACCTCACTGACCGAGGTATTCTGATCTCCCTCAGGCCGATACTTAACCCCGGCCGAAACCGCGACGGCATCAATCGCGTTGCTGATCTCTACCTGCAGCAGGGATTTTGACAGGACGGTTTCAAGTACTTGATAATCAGGATTACCCAGCAAACTGTTCAAAACAAATGCATCAAAGTCCCGATCAGACTCCCTGCTAGTGGCCAGGAGATCATGCACCGCCGGCAGTAGTTCTCCAGGCGATGACGCAGCCAGGGGTGAAGCGAACGGCAACGCAGAGCCAATGAATGACTCGGACGCCTGCAAATACGAGGAATTAAAGGGACTACTGCACTGCAATCCCACGACGATAGCCACAACAGCAGCGATTTTATTCATAAAACCCACGCTTAGCGGACATAAATAGAATGCATAAGCGGCCCACAGCCCCCCACCCAGAACCCACGTCGGCATGGCGTCCAGCACAGGTATCGCTATAGATTTTGTTGGTTTTCAGGTAAGTACGCATTGCCATCCATTCTGTCAACGTGTCGGCGGCTGTCCGAGCAGCTCATGTCCGGGCAAAACGCGCATCAATTGCAACGAGGGATAGCGAGAAGTCGATCTAGCGACTACAGTTCAAGGGGTATGGCACAAGATAAGATTGTTCCACTTCTTCCCTGAAGCTGGCCATGAAGGCCTCGAGTCTGTCCCTATACGCCTAT
Source organism: Neptunomonas sp. (assembly GCA_004195305.1). Lineage (GTDB taxonomy): Bacteria > Pseudomonadota > Gammaproteobacteria > Pseudomonadales > Balneatricaceae > Motiliproteus. Next base: position 3,199 of record SDWN01000532.1, read on the forward strand.
TCGGCGTCCTATCAAACCCATGCGGGCATGGTGTTGCGAACACCCTTTTCCTTGCATGGTATAGAGGGTGACTATGCCTAGTCTCTCGCCAGATTTCAAACATTTAAATAGAGGCCAATCAATTCCGAACGACATCAGAAACAACGGGGATTTGTTAATAAGTTCAATATTTTAGGGATAACGGAGCCATGCAGTGCCCTTCAGACCTGCGATTGAGATTTTCTTGCACAAATCTGCGGAGCCCAGATAGCAAAAATCCCTGACCGTTACCGATCAGGGATTCTCTAAAGAGGCGCTTGGCGATGGACGTCCTCCTGTCTCTTATACACATCT
>SDWN01000051.1 GCA_004195305.1 Neptunomonas sp.
TTACCTTGCGCGTAGTGCGGATGAACAGCTCCACACCGATCAGATCTTCGAGTTGATGGATGGTGATAGTCAGGGCGGGCTGGGATATCGACAGTTTATTGGCCGCCTGGGTAAAGCTACCCTTGTTAGCAACAGCCACAAAGGCACGCAGGTGACGTAAATTTAATACCCTACTGATTGTTTCAGCCATTTTATTATTCTCATAGAGTAGGCCCTACCAGTCATCAAAAAAATGACATTGACAGTATAGTCCGGGAGAGGGTGTTGATTTTTAATCAATGCTACACGAGGTTTGAATTTACTCTCAGTGGGCGGTCGGCTGATGGACTAGGCCGTTCAGGCGGGTGAACTGGCAAGGGGGCGATCTTTGTTTGCCCTCTTGTTCAGTTGCTTTGGATCGGCGCTGATAGGTTCATAGATCTCGACTCGGTCGCCACACTGGAGTGGTTTATCAAGCTTGGCGAACCGGCCGAAGATACCCGTCTTGTAACGATTGAGGTCGAGCAGAGGGAAGCGTTCAAGTAATCCGGAACAGGTGATTGCGTCTATGACTGTGCTGCCTGGGGCCAGGCTCAGTTTTAACCACAAGGGTTTTTCGGGGTTGGCGAAAATCACACTTATTTGCAGGGACATTGTTTAATTCCTCTGATATTTTTTTCTTATATCCCTATTTATATCAGGGTTTGATTAATTGTTCTAATATAAAAAACAAAGCTATTGATAAGTATGGACTATAAATAGGAGGTGGTCTTTTAAGTTGCGGATTGTCGCCCTGTATGGCGCTCTAGGAGCCTGTCGGGCTTGGCCGATCGTAGCGAGGGAAATACGATTTGAGGCAGATTTTTCGATCATTCGAGGAGAATAGCGAGCTATTTAACGAGGGTGATCGTGAAAATATGACCAAATTCGGGTTTTCCGCAGTAGATCTGTGTTAAGTCCGACAGGCTCCTAGCAACCGCTTTGCTGCGATCAGCAGTCCCAGAGCCAGGAAACCACCAGGGGGAAGCAGCATCAGCAACAGTCCCCGGTCGGCCTCAAACAGGACGACTTCGATGCTGCTGAACGCCGGACCTAACAGCAGGCCCGCATGGACGAAGAGGGTACCGCTGCCGAGTATTTCTCGAACGGCCCCCAGCAGCACTAGCGCGAAGGTAAATCCGAGCCCCATCATCAGACCGTCCAGTAGAGCGGGTCGTACCGGGTGGCGTGAGGCGAAGGCTTCGGCGCGTCCCAAAATCATGCAATTGGTCACGATCAGAGGGATGAACAGCCCCAGCACTTTGTGCATTTCATGAACCCAGGCGTTCATCAACAGATCGACCAGGGTGACCAGGGTGGCAATGATCAGTACGAAGATGGGGATGCGTACGTCCTTGCTAATCAGGTTACGGCAGAGCGAGACCAGAAGGTTGGAGCAGACCATCACCACCGTTGATGCTAACCCCATGCCGAGACCGTTGGTGGCGGTGCTGGTTACTGCCAGTAATGGGCACAGAGCGAGCAGTTGTGAAAACACCACATTGTTGTGCCACAGGCCGTCGCCAATGATCTGTCGATATGAGGGGGTCATTTGAGTCCTCCTGTAGGTGGCAAGTGTGTGATTGGTCTTGTTGCCAGTGTCAGTGCGGGAGTTGGAATTGGGCTCTTAGCAGTACTCTTAGCAGCACTTGAAGTCACACTCAGGGGCGGCGAATCTTCGGGGGACAAATGCGGGGTCGAATGGCGGGTAGAGTCGGCTGAATAGTCAGGCGCGAGTAAAGACTTGCGATGTTGCTCGAACAACTGCAATCCCGTTTTAACACCGAGAATTACCGCCTTCGGCGTGATGGTGGCACCGGTAAACTGATCGAACAGGCCGCCCTGTTTTTTGACTGTCCATTGGGCCTGCGTGGGGTCATCCAGCGAGCGCCCTTTAAAACTCTCGATCCAATCCGATTTGGCCCGCTCTATTTTGTCTCCTAAGCCGGGCGTTTCTTTGTGACTAAGTACGCGAACCCCGAGCAACGTGCCGTTGGGATCGAGTCCGAGCAGGAGTTGAATCGGCCCTCCGTACCCGCCATCGGCAACCTGGCGAAAGGCCAGGGCGCTGATCTCTCCCTGTTGCGTTGCCCTGTACACGCGTAGGGGCTCACCTGAAGCCGGTGAGTTTTCTGGATCGATGTTGATAGTCAGTGGGTTTGCCAACAGGTCGTTATCATAGATTCCGTCAGGGATAACCTGTCCTAAGGAGGCTTGCAGATCCTCTGCCAACCGTTCAGCAATAGCTGTTTTAGTGACCAAGTGCATCCCGGTCAGCAACGAGGTGGCCAGCAGTGCTGCGGCTCCCAACAGCAAGCCGGGATAGCTCAAGCGAGACTGAAAGGGCTGCGTCTCGTTAGGTGGATTCACGCGTGCTCTCCTGGTCGTGCTGTTTGGGCTGGGACGGTCGTTGGTGGTTGGGAGGTAGATCCCGGGGCGGCCTCAAATCCTTCCCTCCTGAGCCCTTTAAAAAAGTGTTTTATGCGCAGGGCCAACGGTGCCCGGATCGGCTTGCCGCTGAGGGTACGGCCGTAACGTCGGGGTCTGATATAGTGATCGATCAAGGGCGTCAGGGCGTTCATCAATAACACCGCAAAAGCCACCCCTTCGGGATAGCCACCCCAGGTGCGGATCACGTAGATCAGTAGCGCACAGCCTGCGCCAAAGAGCAGTTGGCCGCGGGTTGTGCAGGGGCTGGTCACGGGGTCCGTAATGATAAAAAATGCCGCCAGCATCACCCCTCCCGTGGTTAAGTGGGTAATCGGGTGGCTGTAACTTTCGGGATCGAGCAGGTAAAAACCTGCGGAGACAAGCGTGAGAGTCCCCAGCATGCTGATCGGCAGCTGCCAGTTGATAATGCGTTGATAGAGCAGATAGAGACCGCCGATGGTAATCAGTAGCCACGACGTTTCTCCCAGGCTGCCGGGGGTGCTACCCGGCAGCACCCAATCTGTCCAATGGGTGGCCGATGGAGCAACAAGAGGTGCAGAAAGCAGTGGGCTGCTTTGCCAGATTTGGGTCAGCCCCAAGCCTTGTGCTAACTCGGTTTTAACCGTGCCTAATAGCGTGGCACTGGTATAGGCGTCGACTATGCCGCCCTGATGGCTGCTATCGAGAAAGGTGATCTGCAGCGCATCGAAAAAGCCAGGAGCTTGGGTTGAGAGCAACGGTGTCGGGGCGATCCAGGTGGTCATCTCTACCGGGAATGAAAGCAGCAACGCGACCCGTGCAAGCATGGCTGGATTAAAAGGGTTCTGGCCGATGCCTCCAAATACCTGCTTACCCAGCAGGACCGCGAAACCCGAGCCAAAAACGGCGATCCACCAGGGGGCCCAGGGCGGTAAACTCAGCGCCAGCAGCAGCGCTGTCAGTAGGCCTGAACCATCCATCAGATAGGTTTTAATCGGTTTTTCCATCCAGTGCAGGCTCAGCGCTTCAAAAACAATCGCGCTCATCAGGCACCTGTCTCTTATACACATCT
>SDWN01000053.1 GCA_004195305.1 Neptunomonas sp.
ATGCCAACAGGGCCTGCAGTTCCGCGCGCGGGGTGACGCTCTGTGGCGCCTGCAGTTGCTCTTCCTCTTCATCCTGATCCGGCACAATACGGATCAGTTCCACCCGTTCGGTTGCCTGTGAACCAACCGCTTCCAGGTACAACACGCCGCCCAGCAGGGCCAGCGCTAACAGGGTATAGGCCATCGATGACTGCAAAAACCAACGCATCTACACCACCTTCGGCACTAAGCGGGCCGCCTGTACATTCTGAATTTCCAGCCCTGGGCGGCCATTAACCTCCAGCACCAGCGGGCCTGCCTGGTTATCAATGCAGATATCGACCCCCATATAGCCGAGTGGCACCGCTTGGTAACAGCGCTCAGCGATCGTCCGAATAGTCGCCCAATGCGGCAACAGCAGTCCTCGATAGGCGCAGCCGCTATCCGGCATCGTATCGATGGTTTTGCCGTTGAGCACCGCCCGTTCCAAAGCGCCGGTGGTGACATTCACCGCCACCCCCACAGCGCCCTGGTGCAGATTTGCCTTGCCGTCGGACTGGCTTGTGGGCACCCGCAGCATGGTGCTGATGATCTTACCGCAACTGAGAATCAGACGGATATCCGCCAGTCCGCTGTCCGATAGTTGATTGATGAAGGCGTGCTGCGCCACCAGGGGCTCAATGTAGGCCCGGTCCTCCTCACCGCTCTGGGAAAACTCACCGTTGAGGATGCCCATAACATGACTGCGCATGATCTCCATCGACAAGTGCTTACCGGAAGCCGTGACGAAGTGGCCGCCCTCATAGTTACGAATGATGAGGATGCCGTTGCCCTTAGAGCCGTTATTGGGCTTGAGGGCAAACTGTTTCGCTTCGGCCATCATTCGTAGAAAGGGTTCGATCCTCGCCTGGCCGTCGCATTGAGCCAGGGTCTGCGGGCAGGGTATTTCGGCGAGGTGAAGCACCGCTTTGGTGGCCAATTTATCGGCCGCCAGCTGCAGCAGCGGTTTGCTGTTCTGCTTATAGACCTGCTCTCGGTTACGCTCGTTAATACCGAGTACACCCGAGCGGGTGCCACTGAGCAGCGACCTGAACCGCACCAGTTCCGTCACCCGAACCCCGGTCCAAGTACCGATGTAGATCAGGCCGGCCAGCACCGCTAGCAACAGCTCAGGGTAGAGCACAAAGACGCTTTGCAGCACCACGGAGTTGAACGCTAGGTAGCACAGCACGATAGTCAACAGGGTGCCCAGGCCACTCTTAAGAATGCCGGCAACATCGTCCTGGATGGACATGTCATTAATCCGATCGGCGGTAAAGGTGATGATAACCGCGGGGAAAAGCGCCAGAACGCCGAATTCCACCCCCAGTTTCTCACCCTGATAGTGGGTCAGCGCCAAGGTCGCCATGGAGATCAGGGTCATGATCGCGGCCAACCTCGGCACCTTGAGGATGTGCAGTTTTTCCAGCACGTAATGACCGCCAAAGGCAAGCAGCAAAATAATGGCAAAGGTTGCCAGCCCCGCCAGCAGCTCGGTATACACGCAGACTGCGGCGATCAGCATCGGCATAAAGGTGCCGAAGGTTTTCAGCCCCACGATATTGCGTAAAAACGCGATCAACAGCGAACAGAACGGCAGCAGTATAAAGATCATCGCCGACTGGGACGACAAACCCAACTTGGCCAGCAGGCTCACCACATCCACTTGCGGGCTGTCGTCGCGCGCGATCAGCGCCTTGGCGACCTGCACCTTGCTGGAATCGAACAGGTAGTCAAAATTGATATTGGAGGTACGCCGGAACAGATTCTGATCGCCGCGATACAGCTCCAAGTAGTTTTCCGGGATCTCGGCAAAATGGCCGTTGACGGTATCGAAGGGTACCCAGTGCCCCCCCACATAAACCTCAACCCACTGGTGGGAGGTTTTCTTCGGTTTGCCGTTTAGCACCACGCCGCCGACCAGACGTACCGGCAGGTTATTCAGCCGCGCCAGGCTGGCGAAAAGGCGACTCTTGCCGTTACAGCTGGCGGCTTGCAGTCGCAGTGCCGTCAGCGAATCGGTAAAGCCCTTGAACGGCATATTCTCGAATTCGTGGTAAAGGTGCACATAGATCGCCTCCAGCACCTGATAGGTACTGCTGGGCTGCACCGGTTTGATCTGTTCCCACAGCTGGATCAGCTCAGGGTGATCAACCGGTACCGCGTCAGTCGCCTGGAGGTAGGGCATCAGCTCATCCGGGTAGCGATTGGGAATCAACAGTTCAGGGGCGATCTCGTAGCGAACCCCCTTCAGCCTCAGGGAAGCGCTGTACTGAATATCACGACTCTGTTCACTGCCCAGCCAAGTCAGGTAACGGCCACGTTCGTCAAGGCGCTCTTCCGTCTCCATAAACGGGGCCACCAGGCGCTCGTCCAGCAGCTGCTGACGGTGGTTATCAACCGGCAGGTAGGTGGAAACCGCCACATCACCAACGGTTTCAAAATGCATGGCCAACTGCTGCTGATAGACCGGCTCCGACGCCAGCAGTTCGGAGGTCAGAGAGGACGGAGTCTCACGCAGCAACCACAGCACCGCAGGGATCATCAGCAGTAGGTGCGGCAGCAACCATTTTCGCTTGGGCAGCGGCACAAAATCCTGGAGTAACATGGTCAAAAATCCGTGGTTAAAGTTAAGGCTCTAGGCACTACCGGTCGAGAGCTGCGTGGCCAACGAGGCTGTCTGATTCGACTTTTTTGAAAAGCAATCATCCCGGTCAACGTCCGTTTATCAAAAAGTTAACGCTTCAGCACCCGATTGAAGTGCGGCTGCACTGTCGGCAGACAACGCCATAAAAACCACGTTCTCTCGGTAAGCTTTTGCGATATCGCGGCTGGTGGTGATTCCACGGGAATAGGCGAATAACACAATCTTTAACTGGATGGCGGGGCATATGCGGGGGCGCCGTTGGTATCGTTGCGATGGCGCTTAACGAAGTGGCTCAGATAGAGTTCATCATCGACCACATAATTGAGGGTGTATTCAAAACTACCGGGTTGGATCTGATCCGCAAACCGCAGCGAGATCACCTCGGACTGGTTGTAATCGTAGTGGTTGTAGTGCTTGTAACGCGCCATCCCTTGCCCTGCCTGCGGTTATCTCCTTTTCACCCATTTTATCGGGACTGGGACCCGTAGGCCAGAGGCTGCGGGGCTTTTCCGACAGCGTCAACGCCCATATAACACCCGAAACGATCATTTCTTCCATAACCTAAGTTCGGCCGCTCACTCAAACTCTATCCGGGAGCCTAGGAAACTTCAATAACGTCCGTCAAGGGTAACACCCATCTCCAGCAAATGATCTATTCCTGTAAAAATTGGCCCTAGCAGGCTGACCGAGCGTAGCGAGCGTTTGTGTCATAAGCCGACCTGATTACCCAGAAAGCTCAGCCAAGGTGCAGCCGATCTATTCTTTCTGCATAAACCTACAACCCAAGCATGCCTTTTTTGTGCGCCGGGCTTCAGCCTGACATGGGTAGCACTCTGGTCGGTATAACCACTAATCTGCATGAATGGCGGGGTTTGTGGATGGATATAGCATC
>SDWN01000284.1 GCA_004195305.1 Neptunomonas sp.
GGTGCGCGGCTGTCGCTTGAGTCTTGGTTTCAGGCGGCGCAGCAGCAGATTGGCATCGACGATGCCCCTACCGCCGAGCTACGGGCCAGTTTATCGGTGATGTATCAGGTCACGCTGGCGCAGTTGGAGCAGGCCGGGTTTGATCTGCAGCCACTGATTCCTGATGAGGACGGCGCTTTAGGGCCGCGTGCTGAGGCGCTGGGGCTCTGGTGTCACGGTTTTTTGTGCGGCTACGCGCTTGCTTCTGGTAAGCCAGCTGAGCAGTTGGGTGATGATGCCCGTGACGGCATGCAGGATCTGTCCCAGATAGCCCAGATAGCGGTGGATGAATCCGATGGCGAAGAGAGCGAAACTAATTTTATGGAAATTCATGAGTACGTGCGCATGGTGGCGCTGCTGGTGTTTTCCGAATGCAACCGTAGTAGCGACGTTGATGAGCCCATTGCCACCCAGCCGGTGGATGGATCGCTCCACTGAGCGCGTCGGATCTGATCTTCAGCGCTGGAGCCTAACGTGACCCATTCACTGCCCCTATCAGAATATAAGTGGCGTCGGCAGCAGTTACTGGCACAGCTGCCGCCATGCTCGGCGGTGTTGCTGCCTGCGGCGAAACTGCGCTATCGCAACCGGGATGCCGAGTACGCTTTTCGCCAGAGTAGTGACTTTCTCTATCTCAGCGGCTTTGCCGAGCCCGATGCGCTAATGCTGCTGCTCAAGAACGCGAGTGCTGAGAGCGAGTCGATTCTATTTGTGCTGCCGCGCGACCCTGCTCAGGAAGTCTGGACCGGTTACCGGGCGGGTGCCGAGGGTGCGGTAGAGCAGTTTGGCTTTGAGCGTGGGTTCAGTCTGGACCAGCAATCTGAACAGCTGCCAGGCCTGCTGGCCTGTTGTGAGCGCATCTACTATCCGTTCAGTGAACCGGTGCAGGGGCCCGATAGCTTGGTGGCACAGATTCAAGGCTGGTGTCAGCAGTTACAAAGCAAGGCTCGTTCGAGTGCAGGTGCGCCGCAACAGCTGCAAAATATTGAGCCACTGCTACATGAAATGCGGTTGATCAAGAGCGATGCCGAACAACAGTTACTGCGTGAGGCCGCAAAGATCAGTGCGCAGGCGCACTGTTTGGCGATGCAGAGCTGTCGCCCGGGGATGTTCGAATACCAGCTTGAGGCCGATATTGCGCATAGTTTTGGTCAACAGGGCTGCCGTTTCGCAGCCTATGGCACTATCGTCGGCGGTGGCGCTAATGGTTGTGTGCTGCACTACACCCAGAACCGGGATGCTCTCCAGGACGGCGATCTGGTGTTGATCGACGCTGGCTGCGAGCTAGACGGTTACGCCGGTGATATTACCCGTACCTTCCCTGTTAACGGCCGCTTTAGTGCCGATCAAAAAATCCTCTACCAGTGCGTGCTGGATGCCCAGCAGGCGGCGATCGCGGCGATCCGTCCGGGCGCGCGTTTTGATGATCCGCACCTGGCCGCGCTGCAGGTGTTGGTCGCCGGGCTGGTCGAGCATGGCTTGCTCAAGGGTGAGGTCGAGGCGTTGATCGCCAGTGAGGCATACAAACCTTTTTATATGCACCGCACCAGCCACTGGCTGGGGTTGGATGTGCATGATGTGGGTGATTATCAACGCGACGCAGAGTCACGGCGGTTGCAACCCGGGATGGTGCTGACGATTGAGCCCGGCCTGTATATCGCGCCGGATAGTGAGCAGGTTGAACCGCGCTGGCGCGGTATCGGCATTCGTATCGAAGATGATCTGCTGGTGACCGGACAGGGGTCTGAGCTGTTGAGCTGGGATGTGCCCAAGCAGATCGCCGAGATCGAGGCGTTGATGGCCCAGAATCGGGTTCATGAGGCGGATCATGGCTGAGTCGCACATTGATCGTCCTGGCATGCACACAAACTACGATATCGTCATCGTCGGTGGCGGTATGGTCGGTGCTGCCCTGGCGCTGGCATTAGCGCGCGGCCAGGTTACGCAGGGTCAGCCGTTACGGATTCTGGTGTTCGAAGCCCTGGCGTTGCCGCAAACCGCTACGCAACCGCTTCAACCCAGTTACGATGCCCGATCTACAGCCCTGTCCCTGGGTACAAGGCACCTGTTTGAATATCTGGGGGTGTGGCCTGGGCTGGCAGCACAGGCCTCCCCTATCGGTCATATTGAGGTCTCTGATCGGGGCCATTTGGGCACGGCGCGGCTCGATGCGGTGAAAGAGCGCGTTCCGGCGCTGGGGTATGTGGTCGAAAACCGCAGTCTGGGGCAAGCGCTGTTGGCGCCGCTGGAGCATGAAGCGGTTACCTTCTGTTGTCCGGCCGAGGTGGTCGCCGCGCAGGCGATTCCTGCGGGCATGCGTATTGAGTATGAATACCAGGGTGAGAGCCATTGCTGCGACAGCCGGTTGCTGGTGATCGCCGACGGTGGCCGTTCGGGCTTGCGCGAACAGTTACAGATCAGCACGGTGGAAACGCCGTATCAGCAGTGCGCGGTGGTTGCCAATCTGTCGCTGGATCGGCCTCACAATCATACCGCCTATGAGCGTTTCACCGATACCGGGCCGATGGCGTTGCTGCCGTTGACCCATGATGAGCAGGGGCGAGCCCGCTCTGCATTGGTCTGGAGCGTGCCGCTGGAGCAGGCTGATGAGCTGCTGGGGGCTGAGGACGCAGTGTTTATGCAGCGGCTGCAGGATAGCTTTGGCTATCGTGCAGGGCGTTTTGTAGCGGTGGGCGAGCGTCATGGCTATCCGCTTAAGCGGGTACTGGCGAGCGAGCAGGTGCGTACCGGTCTGGTCGTTTTGGGAAATGCCGCGCATGCGTTGCATCCCGTTGCCGGGCAGGGGTTTAACCTGGCGTTGCGCGGGGCTATGGTGTTGGCGCAGGAGCTGCTGCAAGCGCAGGCCGAGCGGCGTGATATCGGCGCTCTGGAAACGTTGCAGCGGTTTCAGTCTCAACTACACTGGGATCAAACTAAGACCATCGGCTTCAGTGATCGGGTGACTCAGCTGTTTTCCAGTCCAGCGACCACTCAAGTGTTCGCCCGCCATCTTGGGCTACTGGGGCTGGAACTCTTTGCACCGCTCAAGCATGTGTTTGCCCAGAGTGCGATGGGGCTGGATATGCCGTTACCCGCGCAGGGGCGCTCAGGATCAGTATGAATCAAACCGCTAGTCATTCCCTTCAGGCCTCTGTCGATGTTGAAGTGGATGTTGATGTCGCTATCGTGGGCGGCGGCATGGTCGGGATGGCGCTGGCTTGCGCGCTGGGTGGCAGCGAGCTGAGCGTGGCACTGATCGATCCGCTGGCAAGCGATGCTGCGCAGCGTCGTCTGGCACTGGACCGGGCTGCGGAGCAGGGGTTTGACTCTCGGGTCAGTGCCTTGAATCTGGCTTCGGAGCAGATCCTGCGTAATCTGGGTGTCTGGACGATAATGCAGCAGCAGCGGGTCGCCCCCTACCGGAAGATGCAGGTGTGGGATGGTGAAGGCACGGCGGAAATCGTTTTTTCTGCCGCCGAACAACACCAGAGCCACCTGGGGCATATCGTTGAGAA
>SDWN01000290.1 GCA_004195305.1 Neptunomonas sp.
AAGCGCACCTCATGCTTGGTCGGATGCACATTGACATCGACATCGGCGGGATTTAGCTCCAGAAACAGGACAAAGGTAGAGTGGCGACCGCTGTACAGCACATCCCGGTAGGCTTGCCGAATCGCATGCGCCACCAGCTTGTCGCGAATAGCGCGACCGTTGACAAAAAAGTATTGCAGATCCGCCTGCGAGCGCGAAAAGGTCGGCAACCCAACCCAGCCCCAGAGGCGCAAACCCGCAGCCTCAACATCCAGTGCCAGCGCATTCTCCATAAACGCAGGTCCGCACAGCGACGCCACTCGCCGCTCCAGTTCGGCGGCTGAGCCTGCAGGGCGAAGCTGATGAATAACCCGACCGTTATGGCGCAGATTGATAGCCACATCAAAACGACTCAACGCCAGCCGTTTAACTACCTCTTCGAGATGACCATATTCGGTCTTTTCCGTGCGCATAAATTTGCGCCGCGCGGGGGTATTGAAGAACAGGTCACGCACCTCGATCGTGGTCCCCTGCTGATGCGCTGCAGGCGTCACCACCGAGTGCATCTCCCGCCCTTCTGCGCAAACCTGCCAGGCCTGCTCCGCACCTGCGGCCAGAGAGGTCAGGGTCAAGCGGGATACCGAACTGATACTGGCCAAGGCCTCGCCACGAAAGCCCAATGTCGCCACCGCCTCCAAGTCATCCAGGTTATGGATCTTACTGGTCGCGTGCCGGCTCAGCGCCAACTCCAGGTCCTGTTTGACCACCCCCTGGCCGTTATCGCGCAGCCGGATCAGTTTAACCCCACCCTGCTCAACATCGATATCGATCCGATCAGCACCCGCGTCGAGACTATTTTCCAGCAACTCTTTGACCACTGACGCGGGCCGTTCAACCACTTCGCCTGCGGCGATCTGGTTGGCAAGACGGGGGGACAGCAAAGCAATGCGATTCATCAAAAACTCTTCGACTGAAAATAGACGACTGGCACTAAGGCCTGTCAGGAAGCGGGAATCCGCAACACCTGCCCAACCCGAATCAGATCGGAGGAGAGGCCATTTAGCTTGCGTAACTGCTTCAGCGCAACCTTATTGCGACTGGCGATAACCGACAGGGTATCGCCCCGGGCAACCCGGTAGGCCTGGCGCGATTCTGCTTTGAGCTTACTGGCCAGATAGGTCGAGGGGGGGGGTTTACGACTGAAATGGGTCTTAATCCCGCTGAATATAGAGCGGGCCAATTTGCGCTGATGCCCGGCACTCTGTAGCAAACGTGCTTCAGCAGGATTTGAGATAAACCCTGTCTCTATCAGAATCGATGGAATATCGGGCGATTTGAGCACCATAAACCCAGCATACTGAACGCTTTTCTTATGCATGTGGGCTACCCCCTTCATCTCTTTCTGGATATAGCCACCTACCTCCCGTGAGTGACTAATGCTTGAACTCATCGACATATCCAGCAGCACCCCCTCCAGCAGGTCGCTGCCGTTATCCTTGCTTAGCGAACCCACCCCGCCAATCAGGTCGGCACTGTTCTCGCTGCCTGCCAACCACCGCCCCATCTCGCTGCTGGCGCCGCGCGACGAGAGGGTCCACACCGAGGCGCCGCGAGCAGCGCTATTGCGGAACGCGTCGGCATGGATCGACACAAACAGATCAGCGCCCGCTTTACGGGCTTTACGGGTACGGTCTCGCAGACCAACATAGTAATCGCTGTCACGGATCAGCACCGGCTTAAACCCCGGCTCCTTCTTGAGCAGCGCGGCAAGCCGTTTCGCAATGGCCAGGACAACATTCTTTTCTTTAACCCGTCCCGGCCCGATCGCGCCCGGATCCTCGCCACCGTGGCCCGCATCGATGGCGATAATAATGTCCCGATTAGCCGTAACGCCCTTATCAACGCTTAAAGCAACTTTTTTCGGCACAGACTCACTACGGTTAACCAGATCCACTACCAACCGATGGCCATATTGGTTATTAGGTTGCAGATCAAAACTTCGCGGCTGGGTACTGCGCTTCATATCGAGCACGATCCGCAGACCTTTAGCGTCGCCCTGACTGCTGCGAATACTCTTGATCGGTGTTTTTGACAGGTCCAGACCCGTTAATGCGGCTTTCATCTGACCCTTAGGGATATCGATCACGATCCGCTCAGGATTGGACAATGTAAACAGGGTATGGCTCACTGATCCGGAGAGGTCAAAGACCAGACGCGTATGATCCGGCGCGGGCCACACCCGTACCTGCTTGATATCGCCGGCCCAGCCCGTCGACATCATCACCAGCAGCATCAGTGCTGTCTGTAAAATTCTGTACATATTCCTTTTCAACACCTGCTCATCTGCTGATACTGCCGCTGCTATACCCGGTCCACCAAACGAACCGAACCGGCCTCCATAAGAGCCCTTGCAATCATCACCCCACGGGGAGTCTGTGGCTTGATCGTGATGCGCCGCCCCGTTCCCTGGAGATCGATCTGCAACTCCAGATCGGCCTCAGGCAAGAGTCCTTCACCACGGTCCGGCCACTCGATAAGCCGTAACGCCGGGAGCGCAAAATAATCCCGGATGCCCAGGTATTCGAGCTCCTCGGGATCCCCCAGCCGGTACAGGTCAAAATGATAAACCAACTCGTCACCGAAGTCATACGGCTCGACTAGAGTATAAGTCGGACTCTTAACGACGCCTGTATGCCCAAACGACTGCACCACCCCCCGGCACAGGGTCGTTTTACCCATCCCCAGATTCCCGCGCAGATAGATGCTCGCCTCTGGGCGCGCGGCAAGACCGAGCTGTCGACCAAAAGCCACCATCTGCTGCTCATCTGCCAGTAACCACTGCAACCGCTCCGGGCAAACCTGCGACTCAGCCATCACTATGATCACCTACTGCCATTCACTCGCACCCTGCTTTTAGCGGTTGTTATTTCGCATTTTTATCACAAATTGTCTTAGTACATTGCCATCTAATACAGCCATTTAACCACCCAGCAACTCAGGATTGAGTAAACACCGAATCTCCGGGATCAGATCGGTGGCGGCCAAGCCGCGCTCACCCAGCTGCTGCGCGACCCGATCCGCCGCATGCGCGTGCACATCAACACCGATCACGCCCGCATCAAACAGCCCCAGCCCCTGCGCCACCAACGCGGCGATCACCCCGGTTAAGACATCCCCCATACCGCCACTCGCCATCCCCGGATTACCCCGGGCACAGAGCCGAGTCTGGACGCCATCACTGATCAGCGTACCCGCGCCTTTAAGCACCACCACACCGCCATACCGCTGCTGCAGTTGGTTAACGGCCAGAAACCGGTCAGCTTGAATCTGCGCCACCGCGCAACCCAGCAGCCTTGCGGCCTCCCCTGGATGCGGGGTCAGGATCCAGTTAGCGCGCGTACAGGGCTCGACCAAGCGCCCCTGGCTTAATAGATTAAGACCATCGGCATCGATGACCATGGGCACTGCGCACTGCTGCGCCATCTGCAACAGTTGACCTGACCAGGCACTCTGCCCTAGCCCGGGCCGATAGCAATCACGCTGGCACGCGCCAGCAGGCGCTGCAATTCCTGAC
>SDWN01000525.1 GCA_004195305.1 Neptunomonas sp.
CGGCACCGCGAAGCTGCATTCCGCGCAAGTTGGCCCCCGATAGATCGCAACCGTTACATTTTTTATCGAGCTGCAGTGTGCGCAGATCATCCTGATCATAGGCAAAGGCAGGGATCGTAAATCCGAGTGCCAAAATTGCCGCGAGCGAGCATAGTTTCATGATTACTGTCCCTAGTCTGGTGTAAATAGATAGGCCGATTGTACCAGCACCCTGGCGCCTTCGTCTGCTGCTGCGCGTGTAAAAAATTCTTCTCAGAGGGTTGGTCTGGTCGTCTGTGTTGTTGCGGCGCCGCTTTGTAGGGTCTCTGCTGATTTATTTGTAACAATTTGTTGATTGTTTCAATCAGCCCGGATGTTTCATAAACCCTCCCCCTGGCGGTCAGGCACGCCTGTCACTCCGGGCGTGTTCAGATCGTAATATTCACCCAGCGGGTTAATTGGAGGCGCGTGGACGCGTAAGCATCGGTCGAAGAACGATGCTGGCCCTTGAAAATAAATAAATTCCACGCAACTGCAGCAGATTTTAGGAGCGATGGACGAATAGTTCAGGAGCCTAATTGTCCATCAGGTTAAAAGTCACGAACGATCAGCAAATAGTCGAGTGTTGGGTTGAGCGGGCAGGAGTAGAGGTATTCACCGGGCTTGAGTTCGATCTCATAGTCCAGCGTGGTGCCGGTGGTCATGCCGCCCCCGGAAATGCTGGGTAGGGTGGCGCGTCCTAGCAAGCTTTTTCCTCGCAGCCAGAATCCTAGTGGGTAGGGGACATCCCGGTTCGTTACCCGGAAAGTGTATTTAGCGGGTTTGAGGATGAGCGGCGTGGCTTTTTCAAGTCGTGCAGCGGCTGTACGGGCATTGATCTGTTTGCAGTCCTCGGCGCTGGCGCTGTTGAAACCATGGTGGGTGCCCGCTTCGCTCTCTAGAAATTGGCAGGAAACCTGGGTCAATTCGATGAGGGTGCTGGCCGCAGCGCCCTGCAGAAGCGCGATCGCGGCCAGTGCGGTTGCTAGGGCCAGTTGTCTGATGCTGTTCATACGCTCACCTGTTAGGGGCCGGGTTGCTGTGATCGCTGGGCCTGAGGCAGTGTTGGTTGTTGGTGCCCTGTTTGCCGCGTCACGATCTCCCATCATCCGCTGTGTTTGCATAAGGCAGCAGCAAAGCAGATCGGGCTCAGCGACGATACGCAGCAACGGCGTGATCGTCCTCGTTGATTAGGAATAACTATCATTAGTCGCAATTGGCGCCGAGTTATTACATCGGGATGGTTTTTATTTGTTATCGATCTATGCGCGACTCGGTGAGTCTTTGCGCGCCGCGTGAAAAACGAGGGTGGGACAATGTGAGCAGAGGCCGGAGTCCTGCTTTGGTAATCAACGAGGTGCTCTGGTTAAATAATCTGCCCAATCTACCCAAAAACGCCGGTTACCGTAGAGCTCCACATCTCTGCCGCCAGCGCCCTGCGAGCATGGCGACCATGGTTTCAATCAAACACACCCCTCTGGTGGCTGTTCTTTGTCTACTCGGCGCCTGTGCGCCGCTTAAGCAGCAAGCGGCAGAAACCCCGGTTAAGCAGGTATACCAGGCGGCTATAGACACTTTCGAGCGTGGTGATTTTGCTGCTGCGATCGAAGTACTGGAGCGGCTTGATCCCTGTAGGTCTTCCGGTCATCAAGCCGACGTGCTGTGCTTGCGGCAGGTGATTGCCAACTATGAGCTTGGCAGGATCGAGAATACGATCACTGTGGCCAACCGTTTTAGCCAAAATTATCCCGGCCACGCTCAACTCGACCAAGTGCTTTATCTGCGCGGGGAGAGCTACCTGAAAATCAATCAGTTGTCGGTGGATGCTGGCGCTAACGGAGCGTTTTCACCTGCGCTAGTTCAGAGTGCGTATCAGGATTTCAGCGCGTTGCTCGCCGCCTTTCCCGGTAGCCGCTATGCTGCCAACGCCCGGCTTCGATCTGAACTGTTGCGCCAGCAGCTGGCGGCCTATGAGTTGACAGTGGCCGAGCGAAACTTAGCGCAAGGGAGCTACATTGCTGCCGTCAACCGGGCCCGCTATCTGTTAGAGACTTACCAGGGCACCCCGGCGGTCCCCGGTGCCTTGAAGGTCTTGGTGACGGCATACGATGCTCTGGGGTTAGAGGCGCCTGCTGCCAATGCTCGGGCGATTTTGGATGCTAATTTTTAACCTGCTCAGCCCAGAGTTGCCGCTATTTCCGCAGCGGCTGAGGCAGGCCCGCGCCTTCCGGCGCCGCACCCCTGCCAGAGGCTCGAACGGCTAGCGCTCATCCAATCGTACAAAGCCGCTCTCTAGCCCGGATGTTTGTCGGATTTAACGCTGGTCTACTCGGCAACTGCGCCTGCGTTGCTCGACCATCTGCATCTGTTATCTACATAAAAGGTAAGGTTGTTGTTCCGCTCGGAAAGAACGGATCAATATCCAGCCATCGAGGGTGGTGGGATAATTGAGCTTATGAAGAGAAACGCGCTAAATTATCCAGATGTTGCATATATAAATATAACGAAGCGGCCTATGAAAGCCTGGTTGTTAAAAGACGGTTTGAGCTGTTGTTTACTATAAAGATAAATTCATTTATCACAAAGGAATGGATCAAGGTCTGATCTTTGCTCCTTTTATTGTGTATCAATAGGTGCTGATAAAAAAGCACAATGCTGTTTTTAGTCGATGCTTTGACAGGTATAATGAGACTATTTGCTAGCTTAGTTGGATGTTGCAATGAATGATGAAGTGAATTTTAAGAATAATCCGCTGCACGGTGTTGGTCTGAAAAGCTTGTTGGTTGAATTGGTGGGCCACTACGGTTTTGAAATTCTATTTGCTTATTTGAATATCAATTGTTTTAAGACCAATCCTAGCATTGATTCCAGCGTCAAGTTCCTTAAGAAAACCGACTGGGCGCGTGAAAAAGTCGAAGTTTTCTATTTGTACCAGTTTAAAAACTTACCCAGAGCGTCTTCCACGCAGTTTGAATTATCGCCTAGAGATCGTATTGTTCCTGAAGGTCAAGCGCCGAGAGAGCCTGCGGAGCTGAGTCTGGAAGATGCAGAGCGATTGCGCGAGAAGCGTGCTAAGAAACTGGCCGAGCGGAGTCTGAATGCGGGGAAGCGCCCTGCGTCGGGTAAGAGGTTTGGTGCTCAACGAGACGGCGGTTATTCTGGCAAACGAGATAATTCTGGTGCTAAGAAAGATAATCGTGAATCAACGAATTCTTCGGCTGCTTCTGTTGGGAGTGATTCCGATCCATGGGCGAAGTGGAAAAAGTAAGCCAGGTTCAAAACTTGTGCAGGGTATCTATTCGACTGTCTTATCAGTGTGTTTGCCAGCCGCGATCATACTGACAATGAATAAAAGTAGTTGGGTAATAATGTTTTCTTTGCTGGCGATCAATGCATCGGCGGATAATCTTAAGCCGTTTTCTAGTGATGGGTGTAGTTCGTTTCCGGATGGAACTTTTGAGCACAAAGATTTGTGGCTTTTTTGCTGCCAACAACATGACTTAGACTACTGGAAAGGCGGAACATATAAA
>SDWN01000529.1 GCA_004195305.1 Neptunomonas sp.
CAGGAGATCAGCCGGTTGCGATTAGAGAGCTCTCTAAAGGTATTCATGCTGGCCTGGCGACTCAGACCCTGTTAGGGGTCACGGGTTCCGGCAAGACCTTTACTATCGCCAATGTGGTTGCCGAGATGCAACGGCCGACCATCGTCATGGCGCCCAATAAGACGTTAGCGGCGCAGCTTTATGGCGAATTTCGCGAGTTTTTTCCAAAAAATGCGGTCGAGTATTTCGTCTCCTACTACGACTACTACCAACCCGAAGCCTATGTGCCCGCCTCGGATACCTATATCGAAAAAGATTCGGCGATCAATGAGCATATCGAACAGATGCGACTGTCGGCCACCAAGGCGCTGCTCGAGCGTAAAGATGCGATCATTGTGGCAACGGTGTCTGCGATCTACGGACTGGGTGATCCTAAGGCGTATCTGAAGATGATGCTGCACCTGGATCGGGGTGACAAAGTGGACCAGCGTACTATTTTGCGGCGCTTGGCGGAGATTCAGTACACCCGCAATGATACCGAGCTGCACCGGGCTACCTACCGAGTCCGCGGCGATGTGATCGATATCTTCCCGGCGGAGTCGGAAAAGGATGCGATTCGGGTCGAGCTGTTTGACGATGAGATCGAGTCGCTGAGTTATTTCGATCCGCTTACAGGTGAATCGCTGCGCCGGGTGCCGCGGGTTACTGTTTATCCTAAATCGCACTATGTGACGCCGCGCGCGACCCTGCTCAATGCTGTCGAGCAGATTAAAATTGAACTTAAAGAGCGCCTGGAGCAGTTACGTGGCGCCAGTAAGCTGGTCGAGGCGCAACGCCTGGAGCAGCGTACCCAGTTCGACATTGAAATGATCCTGGAGCTGGGTTACTGTACCGGTATCGAGAATTATTCGCGCTACCTCTCTGGACGCGGGCCGGGAGAGGCGCCGCCGACGCTGTTTGACTATCTGCCGGACGATGCACTGCTGGTGGTGGATGAGTCTCACGTCACTATTCCCCAGCTGGGCGCGATGTATAAAGGTGATCGCTCGCGCAAAGAGACCCTGGTAGAGTACGGTTTCAGAATGCCCTCGGCGCTGGATAACCGGCCGATGAAATTTGAAGAGTGGCAGATGCGCGCCCCTCAGGCGATTTTTGTCTCAGCGACCCCGGGGAAGTATGAGGCCGAGCACGGCGGGCAGATTGTCGAGCAGGTGGTGCGTCCGACCGGTTTGATCGACCCCGAGATCGAAGTGCGGCCTGCCACGACCCAGATTGATGACCTGTTGTCTCAGATCGGGATTCGCGTCAGCAAAGGCGAGCGGGTGCTGGTGACAACGCTGACCAAGCGGATGTCTGAAGACCTGGCCGAATACCTGGATGAACACGGCGTACGGGTGCGTTATCTGCATTCGGATATCGACACGGTCGAGCGGGTTGAAATTATCCGTGATCTGCGTATTGGTGTGTTTGATGTTCTGGTCGGGATTAACCTGTTGCGTGAAGGTTTAGATATGCCCGAAGTGTCGCTGGTGGCGATTCTTGATGCCGATAAAGAGGGCTTCTTGCGCTCCGACCGATCCTTGATCCAGACTATTGGCCGTGCCGCGCGTAACCTGAATGGTAAGGCGATTCTGTATGCAGACCGGATGACCGGTTCGATGCAGCGGGCGATCGACGAAACTGACCGCCGCCGGGCCAAGCAACAGGCACATAACGAGGCCCATGGTATCGTACCCAGGAGTATCACCAAATCGATCGCCGATATTATGGAAGGCGCGCGCATACCAGGTAAGAAAGCGGCTAAGGGGGCAAGCAAGGTCGCTGAGTCAAAACCCGAATACAAATTAGATCCGGCCATGATGTCGCCCAAGGAGTTGAGTAAAGCGATGAGTCGTCTCGAAGACAAGATGTATCAAGCATCGAAGAATCTGGAGTTCGAGCAGGCTGCGCATTACCGCGATGAGATGCACAAGCTTAAACAGCATGCGTTTATTCGGTAGTTATATAGGTAGTTACAGATGTCGATGATTTCAAACGCTGCTCTGTTCTCTCGCCCTCGTGAATGTTGGTTGCTGCAGTTGTTGCTGGTGTGTGCTTTGCTGTTGCTGCTGCTCGGAATGATTCTTCCGTTGATGACTTTGGAGCAGTTTTGGTTAATTGAAAGCCGCTTTTCGCTGTTGAGTGGACTGTCGCAGATGTTTCAGGAGGGGCGCTGGGTTCTGGGGTTGCTGATTGGCAGCTTTAGTCTGCTGCTACCGCTGCTCAAGATCGGCGTGTTGCTGCGGGTGTTAAGACTGTCTGATCAGGCCCGAGCCTCATCCGTACCGCTGCTGCGCAGCCTGCATTGGATGCATCTGTACGGTAAGTGGGCGATGCTGGATGTGTTTGTGGTGGCGGTGTTATTGGCGGCGGTTAAGCTGGGCGCTCTGGCCCAGGTGCAGATTCATAGTGGCTTGTACGGGTTTGCAGTTTCAGTGCTGCTGACGATGGCAGTCACTGCACGGGTCACCCATTTGACCCAGGATCTTGGCTCTGCGCAGCCCGACAGCTGAGCCGTTTGGAGTGACATTGGGACCGTATTTGCATATAGTATGGCGTCATTTTTGGCTGCTAGTTGCGCGCATCACCCGTGAATAATCGTCTCATCCTCACTTTGACTACCCTCCGCGGATCACGTCAGTTATCTCTGAGCCGGATTGCAGGCTATCTGCTGGCACTGTTTATACTGATGTTGCTGTCCAGTTTCTTTATCAGTAACACCCTGCTGGTCAAAACCTCTGACGAACTCAGCAGCCTGAGTGTAGACCACCTGCAGTTAGCCGATCTCTATACCGATGTGGTGGAAAGTCATGAATCTGTGCGTACCGAATTGGATCTGTTGTCGGACAATCTGAGTCTGCTCAAGCAAGAGCGCAACACCCTGCAGCAGTTGAGCGACGACTGGGAGCAGCCGATACGGCAGCTGGAGGCGATGATGGGGCTTGAATCTATTGCGCCGATGACGGTTGCCCGCAGTCAGGAGTTACAGAAACTCGCCTATGAGCGGCTGTTTATGTTGCACGGTATCCCCAACGGGTCTCCACTGGAGACTGCTACTCTGACCGATCGTTATGGCCAGCGGACGCATCCGGTTACCGGTCAAAACAAGCATCACAACGGGCTGGATTTGCGGGCCTCGATGAATACCCCGATTTACGCCACTGCGGACGGCGCGGTAGAGTATGCCGGTTTTCATAAGAAAAGTGGCTATGGCAACCTGATCATCATCAATCACAACTTCGGCTTCAAGAGTTACTATGGTCACCTTAAAAAAGCTGCGGTACGCAGTGGGCGCCTGATCTCCAAGGGCCAGTTGATCGGTTACAGCGGGAATACGGGTATCTCGACCGGCCCGCATCTGCACTACGAAGTGCGCTACCTGTTTAAATCGCTGAATCCGATTTATTTTTTGAACTGGAGCATGGACAATTATGAGCAGATTTTCACCCAAGAGAAGGGGATTCAATGGGATGGTTTAAGAAGGATGCTGCCGCTCAATCAGCTCGAGCCGCCGTTACTATCATC
>SDWN01000832.1 GCA_004195305.1 Neptunomonas sp.
GTCGAAGTTAGCTTGGTGGTGGATATAATCGGCGGTGATCTTTTTATCGGTAATGTCGCGGCATACTACAACCAGATCGCTGGAACCTCTGATCGTACTCACACGGGCTTCGAAAAAGCGCAGTTCGTGGTTAACCTCGAGCGGATACTCAAAACAGGATGAGCGAGAGCCTCGCTTTAACCAAGCGAGGTGGGTCTCAAAAATAATGCCGGTCGTGGGTGGTAGCACATCGACCATGCGACGCCCCAGAAACAGCTCGGGAGCGACGTACAGATCCGATTTCTTCTGCGCTTTGTAGTCAAGGATGATGCCCTCAGCGCTGAGCCTGAAATAGAGATCGGGCAGCGCCTCAAAAACAGAGTTCAGTTCTTCATTGCTTTTTATGGCGGCCTGTTCTGCCTGCACCCGGGTGCTGGCCATCTGTTGAAAACAGTGCTGGAGGGAAACCAGTTCACGGCTGCCGACATAGGACAGGTTGTTGCAAATCTGGCCTGACTGTAAGGTTTCGGTCGCGGCTGTCAGTTCGTTTAATGGCCTGATAATGCTATATTTGAGGATGCGAAACGCCAACATAGTAACCGCGATTACCGCCCCTAAAAAAAGCGTCAATGACAGCACAAAATTTTTGTTAGCCATACGCATAGCCGCATCTGCCGGGATACCCACACTCAGAGAAATCCTACTACCTAGTGCGGTTTGATAGAGGATGCTGTGAATGTAAATGCGGGTAACTCCGTCCGCGTCGATTACGGTTTCAGAGTCGAAATCTATACCCCCTGGGCTGTCGGATGACAGACCAAGCTGACGCTTGTCTTTACCCTGCGCTTGCACGGAGTCAGGGAAATTGGCAATTACCGTGCCCTTATCATCGCTAATAATGGCGATGCTTTTGTGTGGCAGGTTGAATTCAGCCAGTTGCTCGCTCCACCCCTTTAATGGCACCACGGCAACAGCAACCCCCACCACGGCATTAGTCTGGGTTGAAATCACTGGAATGGAAAAATTAACGCTGGTTCTCTGTGTGGCTCGATCAATCTGGAACTCACCAATGGCGAAGCTGCGCATATTCAGGCTGTGCTGAAAGTAACGACGATCTGCGACATTAATACGACCCGGTAACGGCAATGCGTTACAGAGCAGATCACCGTTCGGCAGCGGCACGCCGATGTTGACCAGCGTACTATTGAGCTTTAGCGCGGAAGCCAGATACGCAGAGCAAGAGGGACCCTCCGGATGCTGAAGCGCTGGCGAGGTAACCAGTTGCTCAAGATAATGGCGAGTACGTTGAATCACTTTTCTCTGAGAGAAAGTGATTTGCCGGGAGATATCCAGAGCCTTTTGTTGACTTTGGGATATCGCCAGTTCTCGCTCTTCTACCGCGTGATAACTGAGTATCCCTATGCTGGGTAAGCTGAGCAGCAGCAGCAGTAACAACAGCCTGACTTTCAGTGAACCGAATCTCTTTTCACCCCTCTGCTGCGGAATAGAGCTATTCGCATCAAGGCTTGAAGTCTCTAGCGAGAGTTCGGAATTAGGGAAAGAATCCGGCATACGCAAGGTCCGTCTATAGCTCGTTATTCAAGGGCTGAGAAGTACAATCGAATACTGGTTACTAGAGCTTTATATTAGACAGTTTTCTCCTGATTTAAGGCGCTACACATTATTACGCTTAACTTTTTCGCAGGTGTTCGCATTGCTTCTGATCCAAGACGATTATTTTACTTCTGCAGGGTGCGCCTGGACGCGGCCTTTTTATTGAATATAGATATTATAAGGCTTAGTTGTTTTTTGTGTGAGTGACGGCTTAGGGACGTTGAGCTAACTGGGCTATTCCACGACCCATACCCAGCGCAGCGGTTCGCCAAAATCATCGAAAAGCATCTTTTTACGTGGCCTTTTGGCGCGTTGAGATTTAGCCGCTAGAGGCTTGGCATGGCGGCGGGTTTCGATGCTGGCGACGACACCTGTGACCGGTGTGCGAGTATCTCGGGGGCGCTCGACGAAGCCGCTGGGGTTGAGTGAGCCTTTGTCACCCAGCCCCGTCTCCCCCTGCGCGACCTCGACGATGACACCACCGTTGCCGAGAAACTCCCGTACCTGCTGGTCGAGTTCGTTGCGAATTTGGATTTTATTGGGACGAAGCTTCATGACAGGCCTGTTCGCTGTTGTGCGAAGTGACCGTGTAGTATAGCTGATTTGGACCAATACGACGATCTTGAAAAGATTCTTCGGCTGTCAGTGGGCGTTGTGTTAAGCAGGGTGCCGCTTTGAGTGTCATGCTTAACCGGAATATCGGCTAAGGAGAACATCATGACCTTTAATCACCTGGTTGAACATCGCAACCACTGCCCCTACTGCAGTGAGCAACTCTGCGTGTTGATCGATGGTTCTGAACAGGAGCAAGAGTATGTTGAAGATTGCCAGGTGTGTTGTCAGCCGATGGTTATCACTGTTGAGCTGACAGGAGATGCTGAAACACCGCCCAGGGTACAGGTTCGGCGTGAAAACGACTGATTAAGACTAAATCAGGGGCTCCGGTTGCAGTTTCAGCCACTCAGGACCTTTGCGCGGGCTAATATAGAACCGCAACCCGGACGGCTGCTGTTTTCGCCGACGCTGGCTACGGCGTTGTTTATGGCCGTCAACACCCACCAACATCGGTATAGATCGTTTTGAGGCGATTGGTGATGAAACAGAGATGGATTGGCTGCATTCTACTGTTGTTTTTGAGTTCCCTTGGCTGGGCTAAAGAGCTGCTGCGTGACCAGTACGAAGGTGTTGCCTTCGTCCTTGAGCAGCTGATCGAGGGGCTTGATATCCCCTGGGGGATGGCGTTTATCGGCCCTCATCAGCTGTTGGTGACCGAGCGTCAGGGGCGGCTGCTGCTGATCGACAGTCGCAATGGGACACGCGTCGATGTGTCCGGTGTGCCGCCGGTCTACGCCTCAGGGCAGGGCGGGCTACTCGATGTCGCGGTGCCATCCGATTACCAAGCGGGTGATTGGATCTACTTTACCTACAGTAAGAGCCTTGACGGCCAGGGTGTGACAACCCTGGCCCGTGCGCGTTTGCAGGGGAGTCGGCTTAACAACTGGAATGAGTTGTTGGTGACGCGGTCTGCGACCGCTACCAGCCGCCATTTTGGCAGCCGAATCACCTTTGATAATTCGGATCACCTCTATTTTGGTGTCGGCGATCGCGGCGAACGTCCGAACGGTCAGAATCTGATGACCCACGCGGGCGCGGTGTTGCGACTGTACCGCGACGGTCGGGTGCCTGCTGATAACCCCTTTGTCGGGCGGAGTGACGCCCTGGCTGAGATCTGGAGTTACGGTCACCGCAATCCACAGGGGCTTGCGTACGATCAGCAGCGGCAACGGCTATGGGAGATCGAGCACGGGCCTCGCGGCGGCGATGAGATCAACCTGATTAAACCTGGTCGTAATTATGGCTGGCCCGTGGTGTCATTTGGCAAGGAATATTGGGGGCCGGTGAGTGTCGG
>SDWN01000834.1 GCA_004195305.1 Neptunomonas sp.
ATTAACCTGGCGGACAAATGGGTTCTATACCTATCTGTCCGTCGCCCCTAAAATCTGCCGCAGTTGCGTGGAACTACTTGATTTTCTGGGGCTCGCATGGGTCTTCGACCAATGTTGACGCATCCTTGCGTCTCCTATTAACCCGCCGGGTTAATAGCAGCCTGTCGGATTTAACGCTGATCTGCTCGGCAACCGCTCCTGCGTTGCTCTACCTCCTGCATCCATGCAGTCGTGCTTGAAAGCCGCTTCTCTTAAGTTAGAGGGGGGCCATTTTTCACCCTCTTTTTCGTTAAATAGAACCACTATTCACAAGCTACATCCCTGTAGCTTGCCCTACGGGCAGCTTCGCTGTGTAAATCGACTGTCCTGTCGATTTATCACAAGCTACGTCCTTATAGCTTGCCCTACGGGCAACTATTGCTGTGTAAACCGGCTGTCCTGCCAGTTTATCGTATCGGAATAGTTTAAAAACTGTCTCAAATCGGACTTCCCCTCGCTACCACCGGTCAAGTCCGACAGACTGCTATGTTTTTTATAACACGATGGGCAGCTTTCGCCTTAACAGGCTCACGAAGTTGTTCATCGCGGGGGAATCGTCGCCTTTTTGGAAAATACGAATCTCTGTTTGCCCCAGCATCGGTAGATCCCAGTGATCGGGCGCCACGATTAGATCATCCGGGATACTGCCCTCTGCAATGATGCTCAGCCCCATGCCAGACCTGACCGCTGCCTGGACACTGATCGAACCTTGGGCGGAGAACACG
The DNA here is from genome assembly GCA_004195305.1 of Neptunomonas sp. Classification (GTDB taxonomy): domain Bacteria; phylum Pseudomonadota; class Gammaproteobacteria; order Pseudomonadales; family Balneatricaceae; genus Motiliproteus. The sequence continues at coordinate 765 of SDWN01000834.1, forward strand.
ATTCGGTAAGGGCGGCCCAGAGTGTTTAGCACTTTGAACGTGTGCTCCCGGTAGATGCAGCCCTCTGGATGCAGAGCGAGCGGGAGCGGTTGTTCCGCCTGGTAGTCGAAGGTGGGGGCGCATACCCACTTCAGGTCCCTACACGCGATGGTTTCCCCCCCCTGATAGTCGGGCATCGCGTTGACGATGGCGATATCCAGCTTGTCCTCGCAGATCAGCCCGATCAGATTTCGGCAGAGATCCATGGTCAGCTCTATCTGGTCCGCAAATTGGGTCTGGTTGGCCAGAAAATACTGGAAGAAACGGTTGGTCAGATCCTCGGGTAAGCCAAGCCGGATAACCCCCAGAGTCTCGGATTGCTTAGCAGCGGCAACCATTTTGTCGTGGGCGTGCAGGATCGAGACCGCCTCGGTCAGCAGTAACCGGCCGCTGGGACTCAGCTTTAGGTTGTGATAGTTGCGGTAGAACAGCGTGCTCTGGAGCTGTTCCTCCAGCTTTTTGATGCGTAGTGACAGGGCAGACTGGGAGCAATGCAGCGCTTGCGCGGCGGCAGAGAAGGATCCCAGATTTTCCGCCATGACAAAGCTGCGTAGCGCAGCGATATCCATATTGATGATGCTGGCCATATGTAATTCTCATAGCTACTGGCTGAATAATTCAATTTACTGGTAGCCGTGCGTGATTGTAAAGTTTTCTCTTCTATATGATGTTGAGCTTGAGAGGAACTTCAGCCATGAGCACCACAACAAAAACAACAACACGTCGTCGCGGCGGTAGAAGCTCCCTCCGAGACCTACGTTCTAAAAATGTCGAGCAGATGCTTCCCGGACTGAAGCGGGGGCTGCCGCTGATGGAACCCCTGGACGAAGATCAGATCAAAAAAATCGATCATGAGTCGATGCGGGTGCTTGAAGAGGTGGGGGTGATGTTCCGCGACCCCATCGCTCTGGAGCAGTGGCGTGAAGCAGGTGCGCAGGTTGACGGTGAACTGGTCAGGATCGACCGGGGAATGATTCGTGAGCTGATAGCGTCGATCCCCAGTAAGCTGACTTACCATGCGCGAAATCCGCAGAACAATGTGGATCTTGGTGGCAAACAGTCGATCTTTGTGCCGATGACCGGTGCGCCGTTTATGCGGGATCTGGAGGATAAGCGGCGCCTGCCGACGCTTAATGACCTGGCCGATTTCCACAAGTTGGCGCATATGCTGCCGGCCCTGCACTCTACCGCCCATCATATTGTTGAGCCGATGGATCATGCGGTTTCCCACCGCCATCTGCGTATCACCTACTCCTCGATGAAGCATTCGGATAAGACCTTCATGGGCATGACCTCCTCCGGCAAGAACGCCGAGGACGTGATGCGGATGTGTGCCATTCTGTTTGGCGAGGAGTTCATGCAGACGCATCCGGTGACCACCGGAAACATCAATGGCAACTCGCCGCTGGTATGGGATGAGACCATGCTGGGCGCGATGCGCGCGTTCGCTAAGTACAATCAACCGGTGCTTTGTTCGCCGTTCGTTCTAGGCGGGGCAAACACCCCTGCATCGGTGGTGCCCGCCGTGGTACAGCTGAATGCGGAAGCGTTATCTGGCTTGGCCTACACCCAGTTGGTGCGCAAAGGCACGCCCGCGATTTACGGCCACTACCTGTCCAGCGTCTCCATGGCCTCCGGCTCTCCGATGGCGGGAACCCCCGAGATCAGTTTGATGAATTTCATGATTGGTCAGATGGCGCGCCATTACGATGTGCCCTGGCGTAGTTCCAATAACCTCGGTGGTGCCAAGACCTTTGATGCCCAGGCGGGCTACGAAAGTGCCATGACCATGAACGCGGTGCTGATGTCGGGTGCTAACTATATCTGGCATTCTGCCGGCTGGAACGAAGCGGGCATGCACTGCTCGATGGCGAAATTTGTCGTCGATGCGGATATGTGCGCCATGGGCTACCGCATGGCGGAAGGCCCTCGGTGGGATGACTTCGAGGAGGGCATCGCTGCGATTCGCGACGTAGGCCCCGCGGGTCACTATCTCGGGCATGCGCACACCATGGCCAACTTCCAGCGTGCTTTCTATATGCCCAAGCTGTTCGACAATAACTCGATTGAGCAATGGCAAGCAGACGGCTCCAAGGAGATCACCGAACGCGCCCTGATCTACGCGAAGAAACTGCTCAACGAATATCAGGAACCCAAGCTGGACGACGCCAAGAATGACGAGCTGCTGGACTTTATCGCCCGTCGGGAGCGCGAGATTCCTACCGCTGATGCGTTGAATGAAACCCATTAAGGGCCCGGTGCTCTCCTCTCCTGCATGAGCGGCTGAATACACGCTTCTTCGTGCCGCTCACTCAGCGGTGCGTGGCGTGCGCAGAATGGTGAATGCCGATTGATAACCCAGCGTTATGTTTTACCCGAAAGAAATGTTGATTGTGCGTCCAGTGTGCTGATCGCTAATCTGGTACAGGAAAACGGGTGACTGGATGCCCACCATAAAACCGATAAAAAGCAGGTAAATCCAATGCACTTTGATGGGATTTTTACACCGATCATCACACCTTTTCGTGACGATTATTCGATCGACTATGACGCCTTTGGCGCGATGACCGAGTATCTGGTCGATGCTGGCGTGCAGGGGCTGATCGTCGGCGGAACCACCGGGGAATACTACGTAGAGAGTCATGAGGAACGCGTGAAGTTGATGGAGATCGCCCAGGAGCGTATCGCCGGACG
>SDWN01000130.1 GCA_004195305.1 Neptunomonas sp.
AGATGTGTATAAGAGACAGCGTCAACGGTGTCTATGCCGGCATTCCGCTCCTGAAGCGCACACCGAACTCCTTCTGCTTCAGCACCTCGTCCTCGGCGGCCCTCTTCGGCATGCCCCGCACCGGGATGTACGCCGCCACCAAATTCGCAGTCAAGGGGCTCACGGAGGCGCTGAGCGGCGGAGGCAGATCCGTAAAGTCGCTCGGCAATGGAACGGAAACTGTCCCCGGGACGGCTGCGGATCAGCAGGAAGTTAGCATCCTTGGCCATCAGTTCCTCGACGTGCTGATCCACAGCCCCTGGCTGTAGAGCGCCCCCACCACAGCCGGATAGCTGCACGATCCCCACCAGCAACGCCATCATTGCCGAACGACAGACGACAGAGGTGAAGATGCGAATCACATTGGATAGCAGTCTAACGGCATGCAACGGAGTCAAAGCATAGCCCAGCCCTGATCTGTTTTGTTCGAATTTTAATCAACCACAAAGTCTTGAATTTCAATATAAAATTTAATGAGGTTAGTTAGATTAAAGCAGCCATTGGTTTATTCCTCGAAGTTGCCGTTTATTGATTGGCAACAACCCTGTTTATGGCAATCGGCGAGGCATAATCGCCAGAGCCGTTCAGATCTGCCTACTAAGTAATTGAAATCTAAGGCAGTCATTATTCACCTGACCGCCTTTACAGCCAAAGCAGAGCCTACCACTGCCCAGTAGTTTCATCGATTCACGCTTGAGCAGGCAGAAGTCGTTATCCTGATTAACCACATAGGTGCCATTGATACTCTGATCGATCAATAGATAGTCATCCCGTTTGGCTTCGATCACCGCATGATGGCGCGAACAATCATCGCCCGCCAACAGGATATCGCAGTCCGAAGCACGACCGATTGATAGCCGCTCAGAGCCAGGGGCCACACAATAGACCCGATCCCCCTGGGTGATCCGCAGGTATTTGGAACTCATGTGCCGATAGTTTCTGGGAAGCTTGAAACTCAACAGGGTCTGAGCTTCATGCAGTGGTTGGTAAGCATAGATTTCAATCGCCTCCTTTTTTCCTTTAAAGGTCGTCGTATCAAAATGGATACATAGGCAACGATAAAAGTCATCGAGACGGGGAATGGTCTGACCGCTGAGCAGCAATTCTCCGGAGCCCGCCAGCTCACAGATCCGTGCTGCCACATTAACGGAATCCCCGAAAATACAGCCCGCGGCGTCCCGAATAAGAGGGCCGAAATGGATCCCTGCTTTCAGGGTCAGCCCACCGGGCAACGCCTCATCCAGCATTCTTAACGCGGCGGCAAAGGCGCCATCAGCCGAACCAAAGGTGCAGAGCACGCCATCCCCCTCGGTGCGCACCAGGGTTCCGCCACCGTCCGTTACGATCGTCACGAGAAGGGCGATGCAAGCGTGGTTGATACGATAGGCCTCATCATCACCGAGGGTCTCGTAGAGCTGGCTACTGGCACATAGATCGGCGAAGAGGATGGCACATAACTGTTTTTGGCTGATCATAGTTCCCTCCCTTTCATGCTGACGGGATACGTGCGGACTTCAAATTCGGGCACCAACAGTTATTAATTATAATCCAGTTCCCCACCTTCCCCTTGCAAACCCCAAAAAAGACCTAAGCATTAAAAAGCAGCTATCTATCTGTTGATGGGGAAATAGGAAATACGCCTCCGTTTGTTGGCATCGATATTCAGCAAGAAACGGATGCTCTAACGTTTTAAAAAAACAAACAAGACGCCAGATTTTGACTGCTAATTACCAACTTATTTTCTTATCGAAACTCTTTGGAATTCACTCATAACTAGCCTGCGCAACAAACAGCAGGCATTTACAACGAGTTACGAGAAAACACTTAGTATGCTCTCAAATGGCACGGCCTCTGCAGTATCTAGTTGAAACATCGGAGACACACTAAGGGTCAAATAGGAGATAAAGCCATGGGCACCCTGATTGTAAAAGATCTAAAAGTTGATAAAGAATTGGACCGTAAAGCGATGCTAGCCGTTTATGGTGGTCGGCGCTTTCCAATCCGTCGACCACGCCGCAAGCGATACAGCTACATCTCATTGAGTGGTAACTACCCATAATGCGGTCTTTAAACGAATGTTAAAATGACAAGCGGGCGAGGAGCGCAGACATAGGCTGCGTTCCGCTTAAAACAGCGGACAACCTTAGACTCTCACAGCCACCCCGGAGGATACCCCGATGACACTACATATCAACGAGCTGTGCCACCAGAGCCAGGGAGGTCAGCTACAATTTTTGGAAAGTATCCCCGGTCTTAACCTCCGTACGCTGCGCATGGAAAATCGCCAGTACGCCGGCACCGGCGGCATCAGCCAGCTAAATGTTGAATACGGTTTCGTGCCAGCGTTCCAGAATACGCTGGACCGGATCAACGAGATTTCACGCTTCGGTGACGGTCGAGCAGCCCCCCTCCATCTGCTGGACGGGCTACCTGATGCCTGGGTGATCGAGCGCTCACCAGAGGGCAAAGTGTTGTCGGTCAAGGACTCGGTGATTGCCGGATTTCTACGCCAGGATCGTTTCTATACCCGAGCGCAGGCTGCCAGTGCGGTCAAGGTGATGAATCTCGATGACTATTAACCTGATGCACAAATAGGTTCCCTACCTTTCTCTCCATCGCCCCTAAAATCTGCCTCAGTTTCGTGGAACCGCTTTATTTTCAGCGACTCGCATTGGGCTTCTACCAATGCTGACGCACCCAGGCAACACGTGAGCCGCGTCAAGATCAGCGCGTCTGGCGTTTCTCCGCCTTAAACTGTTTAGATTGAATACCGTGCTTTTTCAGCAGGGTCTGCAGGTGGGAGCGGTTGAGCTCCAGTTTCTGAGCCAGTTCGGTGACGTTGCCGGCCATCTGTGACAAGCCCTGTTCAAGATAACTTTTTTCCGCCGCATCGCCAGCGGCCCGCTTGCATTCACTCAGGTTCAACGGCTTCTCAGGGGCCTCTGCCACTGCAGCTGACGCCGCTTTGAAAGACCGTACTGACGGAGGCAGGTGCTCCAGGTCGGCGGCACGCTCAGCCAGACAGGAGAGTCGGAAGATGATATTGCGCAGCTCACGGATATTGCCCGGATACGAATAACCCAGCAGGAAGGTACGCAGCCGTGGAGCTAGCTGGAGAGGTGAGCGCTGCAGTTTTTCAGCTGCCTCATCACAGAAAAAATCAATCAACAGCGGAATTTCGTCCTGTCGTTCTCGCAAGGCCGGCAGGGTTACCTGGATCACGCTGAGCCGGTAATAGAGATCTTCGCGAAAAGAACCCTCTTGGGACATCTTTAGCAGATCTCTATTGGTAGCAGCGACGATACGGGTGTCGATATTGAAAACCTCATCGGAACCGACCCGCTGAATCTCACTCGATTGCAGTACCCGTAACAGTTTGACCTGCCCCTGCAACGGTAGCTCGCCCACCTCATCGAGAAAGAT
>SDWN01000358.1 GCA_004195305.1 Neptunomonas sp.
GACAATCCTGACGAGGACCTGACGCCGCCGGCCTACGTAGCGCAAACAGCACAGTTAACGCTGGCGTCGGATGTGATTGAAGGGCAGCCCGTGCAGATCATTGTCGCCCAGTGGCAGGTCGATGAAAACCAACAGATGCGTGACAACAGCCCTTGTTATGCAAGCATCAACGATGACTATCTGACGACCTACCGTAACGAGGCCTACGGAATATTTGATCCGCAGCTGCGCCAGTGCCAGGTTCGTTTCGTCATGCCGGACTACAAGCCTTCTGGAACCTACAGCCTGAACTTCGTCAAAATGATAGATCAGGCGCTCAATGAAACCGGCGTCTACTTTACCGATCCCGGCCATACGTTGCGACAGGAGGATGCAGTAGTTGATGAACTACCACAGCAGATCGAACTGATTACGTCCAACCCGGATCTGCAAGCGCCGGAATTGGATCTGAATGCCATTCAAATCAGCGCCCAACCGACCAACCCGAGCGAGCCCAATGGCGAAACGGAAGTAACACTGACATTCAATGTCCGGGACGATATTTCGGGTTATCGCAGAGCAGATTATTACCTGCGTGACCCACAGGGCATCAGCCATTATTTCTACCAGGCCGATGAGCTTCATGCCGTGTTTTCGACCGGTGATGTGACGGCTTGGAAAAACCACACAAAGACCATCATCCTACCGGTCGGATCGCCTCCGGGTCGCTGGGGACTGTCCGAGATGACGGTCTATGACCGGGCCGGTAATTTTATCGGTCACGATTTTACCGAAGTGGTGCATTTTGTGGTCACTGATGGCACGGAAATTTTAGATAGCGACGCGGATGGGTTGCCGGATGCATGGGAGCGGGCTAACAACCTGAATCCTGCCGATCCTGCCGATGCGTTGATCGATGGCGACAGCGATGGCTTGACCAGTCTGCAGGAGTACCAAGCGGGTACCAACCCTGCCCGTCAGGACAGCGATAATGACGGTCTGATAGACGGGGCTGAAATAGCCGAAGGGTTTGACCCGCTGGATAGCAACAGTTTCCCAAGCTGGATGATGCCATCGCGTGGGGGGTGGCGGGTGATTTTGCAACAGCGTTAGTTACTGGGTACTGATGTGACAGCAAGGAAACAGATGCAATGCGGCTGACTAGGAATCAGGCCCTGATGAGTAAGACCGGTATGACCTGTTCTGAGGAGGCTGCTTAATTGGCTGTGAGTAGCTGAATCGGTACCCGTGTGACGAGATAGGCAGGTAGCTCATCCGTCATCTTCGATGCGGCCTATGCCCCGGTGTTAAATTATGCGCCTGCAGGAAGGTACTCACACCACCGATAGCCAAGGTTTTACGCTCTGTTGAAGCCTCCGGGCAAGGGTTTCCGTCGAGTGATTTATAGCATTTTAAGTCATGGATTTGATGCTTATTGATAAAGAAAAGCTGACCTGAATCGGCTTAGTGGCTAAATACTTGAACAGAGTGTATTTAACCGTTGCGAGTTGCGGATTTTTTGAGTACTTTGGCTGTTTATTGATCCGCAAAATCTGTGGCGATTGAGAATATAAGGGATGTTGGGTATGTATTCATGGCAGAATAACGGGCTAAAACTAGCCGCCACGGCAGTATTGGCTAGCAGTATATCCATAGCAGGCATAGCCCATGCAGAGATCCCCCAAACTCTCTCTTACCAGGGTTTTTTGGTCGGTTCAGATAGCAAACCCTTAACCGGGCCACACAACATCGAATTTTGTCTCTACGATGCGATAACAGCGGGCAATCAGCTATGGTGTGAAACCCAAAACCTAACGGTCGATACCGGCAGTTTCAGTGCCGAACTCGGTAGCGTAGAAATATTAGCCCCGCTGCCCTTTAACATCGCTTATTACCTTGGCGTCGCTGTCGACGCTGATGCAGAGATGTCCCCCCGACAAGTACTGAGTGCAGCTCCCTACGCCATGAGCGCGAGAACACTCGACACCACCATGGCGGTCGACATCGAATGCGACACCGGTGACAGCATCAACGAGGCCCTTCAGGCTGGAGCTTCGATTATTACCATCATTGGCATTTGTGATGAAGTGGTTCGTGTAGAACGTGACGATATTGTCCTGCAAGGCGGTGCCGGTTTAGGGCCCCACGGAATCGTTAGCACAACACCGAATATGGATGCCTTGGTGTTTGATGGGGCCGTGCGCGCCGAAGTAACCAATTTAACGATCACAGGTACAAACCGCGGCATCGGAATCATCCAGAGTAGCGTTTGGGTTCGTGATACAACAGTCAAGAATTCGGGTGGTGTAGGTATAGAGTCGCGCTGGAACAGTAATCTGTGGTTGGAAAATTCGACTATTAATAACAATGGGCGAGGTCTTAGGTCATCCAAAAGCGGCGCTATTTATGTCAACAATAGTGTTGTGACGGCTAACGCAAATCGTGGAATTGATATCAACCAAGGTTCAGTGGTTTTGATCGAGAACGGCTCACTGATTTCAGGTAATACAAGCCATGGCATCAAGGTCAATGGGAACAGCCATTTGTACTTGGCTGGTTCGACCGTGGAAAATAATACTGCCAGAGGCGTTTCTGTGAGCGGTTCTTCCAAGGCCGATATCGAAAACACCAGCATTTTAACTAACGGAGACGTCGGCGTGAGCGTCTATGGTTCGTCATCTGCCTGGTTGAGCAACAATCAGATTAATAGTAATGCCACCGGGGTCAGTGTGAGCCAGAGTAGTAACGCCCAGTTTTCAGGCAATACACTCAATAATAATACTGATGGGGGGGTAAATGCTGGCAGTTCGAGCTCACTAGATTTTGAGGGGGGCAATACCCTATCCAATAATGGAGCGAACGCCGTTTGGCTAGGTCGCAATAGCAGCATTACCCAGCCTGCCAGTATCGGCACCGCTGACACCTTAATTGGCAACGCCACCGATTGTGTGATGGCGATTACCGAAAACTCCAGCGCCCGGTTACGCATGTTTAACATCAGCGGAAATGGAGGTGGCGGCCTCTGTGTCGCGCAGAGCTCGGTCGCGCGAATTTATGGCAGCGGTGTTACGATTAGTGAAACGACTGCAAATGCGATGAGAATATCTTCACTTTCCTACGTACGGTTTAGTTTTGATCCGGGCGATATCCCCACGATCAATAGCAGTGAAATTGACGATATTTGGTGTAGCACTGCTTCAAGGATCAGCACCACCCTAGTGGGTACATCGACGTTCAATAACTGCGCAGTCGATTAAATTCAAAGCTCACAGCGTATGCGGCAGGCTAAAGAGATACAGAAAACCATGAAGACCTCAGAGAAATGCCAGCGATTAATTACGCCGCTACTGTTTATGCTCAGCCTCGTTATGACTCAAGCAGCAGTAGCAGCTCAGAGCGTCAGCACTAGCTTTACACTAAGCGCGGGTAGCGTAGTGGCTGCCAGTGGCAAGCTGTCTCTTATACACATCT
>SDWN01000210.1 GCA_004195305.1 Neptunomonas sp.
ATTCGCCTCGGATGATCGAAAAATCTGCCTCAAATCGTATTTCCCTCGCTACGATCGGCCAAGCCCGACAGGCTCCAAGGCAAAAGCATTGATAAATAAAATAAGAGGAGTGCAGCATGGGCTATCAAAGCGAATATAACGAGTCAGTTAACGACAGGGATGCGTTCTGGGGACGCCAGGCCGATGCGATCGCCTGGTACAAAAAGCCCACCCAGATTCTGACCGAGGCCGATTATGGCTCGCACCGCTGGTTTGCCGATGGTGAGCTGAATACCTGTTACCTGGCGTTGGATGTGCACGTCGCCGAGGGCCGGGGTGAACAGGTCGCGCTCTACTACGATTCGCCCGGTACCCAGACTAAGCGCGCCATCACCTATAACCAGTTGTTGGCGGAAGTTAAGCGTTTCGCGGGTGCCCTAAAAGCCAGAGGTATAGAAAAGGGCGACCGGGTGGTGATCTACATGCCGATGGTCCCCGAAGCGGCGGTGGCGATGCTGGCCTGCGCCCGTCTGGGAGCGATCCACTCGGTGGTATTCGGTGGTTTTGCGCCCAATGAGTTGGCGATCCGGATCGACGATGCCGAGCCGAAGATGGTCATCACCTCGTCCTGTGGTATCGAATTTGACCGGGTGATCGAATACAAGCCGCTGGTCGATCAGGCGTTTGAGCTGTCCGCGCATAAGCCTGAGCACTGCGTGGTGCTGCAGCGGCCGATGGTCGAGGCGCCAATGACGCCCGGGCGTGACCTGGACTGGCAGGCGTTTCAGGAAGGGGTCGCCGATGCTGATTGCGTCCCGGTCGAATCCACCCACCCGCTGTATATTCTCTACACCTCCGGCACCACCGGTAAGCCCAAAGGGATCGTCCGCGATCACGGCAGCCACGCGGTAGCGTTGCTGTACGCGCTGCGTAATATCTACGGTATGAACGCCGGCGATGTCTGGTGGGGTGCCTCCGATATCGGTTGGGTGGTGGGCCACAGCTTTATCGTTTATGGCCCGCTAATGGGCGGCTGCAGTGCCATCTTTTACGAAGGAAAGCCGATCCGTAGCCCCGACGCCGGTGCCTTCTGGCGGGTGATCGAGGAGTATAAAGTCAACTCGATGTTCGCAGCCCCGACCGCTTTCCGCGCTATCCGTAAGGAGGATCCCGAGGGCGAATTGAGCAAGGCCTACGACCTCTCGAGTCTGCGCTGGTTGTTTGTGGCCGGTGAGAAATTGGATTCCTCCACCTACAGCTGGCTTGATGGTGTGCTCGGGGTACCGGTGATCGACCACTGGTGGCAGACCGAAACCGGCTGGCCGATGACCGCGCCATTGATGGGCGTGGAGCCGGTGCCGACCCGCTTGGGTTCTACCTGCGTGCCGGTGCCGGGATACGATATCCAGGTGGTCGATCAGGAGGGCAACGAATTGGGCCCGGACGAGCACGGTAATATCGTCGCCCGGCTGCCGATGCCACCTGGCGTTGCCCAGACTATCTGGCAAAACCCGCAGCGTTTTCAGGAGTCTTACTTAACCGCATTTCCCGGTTACTACCACACCGGTGACGGCGGCTTTAAGGACCAGGACGGCTATGTCTATATCACCGGGCGTACCGATGATGTGATCAACGTCTCCGGGCATCGGCTGAGTACCGGTGAGATGGAGGAGGTGATTGCGAAGAATTCAGCGGTTGCTGAATGTGCGGTGATCGCGGTTGCCGATGCGATGAAAGGCCATGTGCCAGTAGGTCTGGTGGTGCTTAAACAGGGGGTCGAAACCGCCGATGCCGAGATCGAGCAGCAGCTGGTGGCGATGATTCGTGCCGAAGTAGGACCCTTGGCCTGTTTCCGTAAGGCGATTGTGGTCCAGCGCCTGCCCAAGACCCGCTCGGGTAAGATTCTGCGCGCCATCCTGCGTAAAATAGCCGATGCCGAGGAGTTTGCGCAGCCGTCGACCATCGATGATGAAACCATCCTGCCGGAAATTACCGAGACCATGACGGGCGCCGGGCTGGGCAGGTCGTAGTTCTGCTGGCACTTTAAGCCAAGGGTTAAAAGGGCGGAGTGAGTAGAAATTTGCTTCGCTTTTTTTTGCCTACAGTTTTTATTGTGTATTGAAAGGAGATTGATTTGATGAATCATGACCGTTATCTGGATGATTTTAGCCTCGGCGAGCGCTTTGTGACCCCAGGTATTACCGTAACCGAGAGTGAAATTATCGATTTTGCAATGAAGTACGATCCCCAGTCGTTTCATTTAGATGTCAATGCAGCGGCCGATTCACTTTACGGCGGCTTGATCGGCAGTGGTTTTCAGACCCTGTCACTGAGTTTTCGGCTGTTTATCCAGAGCGGTATGCTGGCTGCCTGCAGCATGGGGTCTCCTGGTATCGATGAGCTGCGCTGGTTAGCGCCGGTGCGGCCCGGCGATACCCTGCATACCGAGGTGGAGGTGCTGGAGGTTCGACCCTCTGCGTCGAAGCCGGATCGGGGCATACTGCGGCTGCAGTATGTGTCGCTCAACCAGCATGGCGATCGGGTGCTAACCTATATCATCAATCACTTTGTCAAGCGAAGGGAGCTGAGCTAGCCTGTAGAGGCTCGCAAGTCACTAATATTCTTGTTATCCAACAACTGCGGCAGGTATCACGTATTTTTTTGACCTAGGTTATTTGTGCACGGCTAACGGCAGGTTAGTATATCTACGAGCTATTAACCCGCATATGGCGGGTTAATAGGAGACGCAAGGATGCCTCAGCATGGGTCGAAGACCCATGCGAGCCCCTGATAATCAAGCAGCTCCACGTAACTGCGGCAGATTTTAGGGGCGATGGAGGAATAGCTATGGAACCCATTTGTCCATCAGGTTAAAAGTCGAGCCTTACGGTTAATAAGCTGTTTGTCACGGGTTGTAAATGGGCTCATTTAAATGATCAAAGATCGGTTGGCAGACACATGATCAACCCTAGCCGTTACCTCATAACTGCCATCCTCTCCTCGTTGATTGTTACGATCGTTTTCTCCTTCCTGTATCAGTACCGGGCGATCAATGATCTGAAGGCCGCGCGCCTACAAACCGATCAGGCCATCAGCAATTATCTTCCTGAAGCGGTGTTTGCTCTGATTGATACTCACCAGCATGACGTCGGAGCGGCTTCTGCTACATCACAACGGCCGTTAATCAGAGTGCAGCAACAACAGTTAGCGCTGAGCAGCAAGGGGCTGGATATTATTGCACTGGAGTTGCTGAGTCTGCAGCAAGCGCCCATTCTGGTCGTTGGCGAGCGCCCGGACTGGGCTGCTCTGCAGGATCCGGCAGGGTTTGAGAAAGCGAAGCAGGGCACGGGCAGTTCCCGATTGGTCTCATTGGGTTGGGTTGGTTTTTTGGGCGCAGGCCTGGATGCGCGGTATACCCATATCAGCCAAATTGGCCTGAGCCTTCCGGGTGAAAACGGGATCAGCGCAGTGGTTGCGATCTACTCGGACCTGAGTGCTCAGGTTTGGCGTCTTTACCTGACGCAGTTGATGTTGTCATTGTTACTGTTTTGCAGCCTTAACGGCCTCAATCTATTTCTGCACCGCAGGCTCAAACAGGATAAAGGCAATGTACAGCGGGTCATGGAAAAAGAGTCGAAAGCCCTGCGCAAGGCTGATTATGACCCCCTGACGGGTTTACCGAACCGAACCCTGCTTAACGACCGATTAATGCAGGCGGTGAGCCACTGTGAGCGCTTTCAGCATTCGGTGGTGGTTATGTTTCTCGATCTGGATGGGTTTAAGGCGGTTAACGATACGCTTGGCCATCACGTGGGTGACCAGTTGCTGAACATTGTCGCCAAACGCCTCAAAGACAGTCTGCGAGAAGGCGACACCGTTGCTCGCCTGGGCGGTGATGAGTTTGTGGTGGTATTGCCGATGTTCGACAGCCGCTATACGGAACAGGCGTCCGAGGTTGCCCAGCGGATCCTTGAAAGCTTGGCTGCGCCAATGTCACTGCCGCAAAAAGAGCTTCAAGTGGGCTGCAGTATAGGCGTCAGTCGTTATCCGGAGGATGGCAAAAATGCCAAGACTCTGTTGAAGAACGCGGACTCAGCGATGTACCAGGCGAAGGAGCAGGGGCGTAACAATGTCCAGTTTTACAGCCTCAAATCGGCCGGAAGCATGTCGGCCCCTGCCAATCTAAAGAGCAATCTGGAGCAATCGCTGCAGCGGCAGGAGTTTAAACTGCTGTTTCAGCCACAGTTAGATCTGAAAAGTGAAAAGATCGCAGGGGTCTCGGTGTTTCTCTATTGGTTTCACCCGAGTGCCGGGATGAATTTGGCAGAAAAGCTTTTACCTGCCGGGAAAAAGAACAGTCCCGCGTTAGGGGTTGGCCAATGGATGTTGAATGACGCCTGTCTGCAGCGCATGCGCTGGCAACAACAGGGGGTCGATTGCGGCACGTTGACCGTCTACCTTAAAGCCAATCTGTTTGAGTTCGAAGCCTTGGCGAGTTGCGTGAGTAATGCTCTCGACAGTAGCCAGCTGGATCCGCAATATCTGGAGCTGGAGCTGACTGATTGTCTGTTAGATAGAGATCTGGACACAGCCATTTCTCTGCTTAATCGATTGCGATCGCTAGGGGTCGGCGTCTCTATTGATGGCGTTGAATTCAGCCTTAACGCTATCCGTCAGCTACCGCTAAACAGGGTGCGTATCGGCCATCAAACTATCAACCAGGTCCTGAGCAGCGGAGCCGACTCGGTAGTTGTCCGGGCTATCATTGCGCTGGCGCACCAGTTATCCCTTCCGGTTATTGCGGAGGGCGTGGATAGCCCCAAGCAGAAAGCTTATTTAGGTGCCAAGGGCTGTGATCAGATTCAGGGGATCTGTACCAGTCCGCCACAGCCGAATCAGGAGTTTATAAAGCGGCTGCGCCATCGGCCCCATCGGGCGGATAACATGGCTGCCGCTCAGGGTAGTTCGGTTGCCGAGCTACCCTGAGACTGCGCTAACGGCCTCTAAGCGTATTCAACTGATCAGCAGCGGGGGCTATTTACCCAGCTCGCTCGGGTCGATCACCACGCCAAGTGAGCGTTTATCGATCATCTTCTTGTCTTTGAAAATCTTGTAGCGAAAGGTTACTTTCTTACCTAGCTCGATCTCGAGCTCTTTGTCACCTGATAGGTAGCTGTAGCTCTCCCCTTCGATACTGAGCTGATGCATGTAGTAAGGGGGCATGCCGACCCATTCGTTGAACGGCCCCTCTGTTTGGACCGCTTCTAAAAGGCCTCTGCCGATCAGTTTGGGTGCCGGAGCCTTACCTCGGCCGCGTTTAAAATTTCCTGCCATAATATTTCTCGATTACGTATAAGGCACCGCTTGGATTCGATGCTGTTGACTATAGATTGATACGAAGAGTTGAGGCTGTTGCCATCATAAAAGAGTCGCAGCAGGGGCGCGTTGGAGAGCCCATACCAGCCAGTGGCCGCACTTTAGCAGACTATTAACCTGATGGACAAATAGGTTCCATAGCTATTCCTCCGTCGCCCCTGAACTCTGCCGCAGTTACGTGGAGCTGCTTGATATTCAGGGATTCGCATTGGTCTTCGACCCATGTTGACGCAACCTTGCGTTTCCTATTAACCCGCCGGATTAATAACAGGGGGCTGCAAGTGATTATGTGGCTGCAATAGAATATGCTCGTTCATCAATCGGCTTGCAATGGTTATAATCAGAGCCGTGTCTGTCCTCTTACTTAAGCGGGGAACCTGGTCCTATGATTCAAGATCTTAAGGGTGAAGAAACCTGGCGTCTGTTGCGTATCCTGGCAGAGTTTACCGAGGGCTACGATAAACTCTCTGACATCGGCTTTGCCGTCTCCGTGTTTGGCTCGGCGCGTATTCAGCCGGATTGTCCCTATTATAAACAGACCGTGGCGTTGTCCCGGCGCTTGGCTGAAGAGGGTTTTACACTGATCACCGGCGGAGGCCCGGGGATTATGGAGGCGGGTAACAAGGGGGCTCATGAAGCCGGTGCGTTGTCGGTAGGATTGAATATTCAGCTGCCGATGGAGCAGCATCCTAACCCTTACCAGAATCGCTCGCTTGAGTTTCGCTATTTCTTCGCCCGCAAGGCGATGTTTGTTAAATATTCGGTGGGCTATGTCTGTATGCCTGGCGGGTACGGGACGCTGGATGAGTTTTTTGAAGCACTGACGCTGATGCAAACACTGAAAATTTACCCGCTGCCACTGATTCTGTTTGGCAGTGAGTTCTGGCAAGGATTGATCGACTGGCTCAAATCCGGACCGCTCAAGCATGGCCTGATCTCACCCGAGGATCTGGATATTATTACCGTTACCGATGATATCGACGAGGTGGTCGAGGCCATCTGTGCTCACCGGCAATGGAAGGAACAGCAGATCACCTTGGCTCAAAACAGCCTCAACAAAGGTCCCTGAGTCACCGCGACGCAAACGGGCTATGGAACCGTGCGCGGGCGGCTCTGTATCTGAGCATGCCCTACCTTGAAAAACGCTGTAGGCGAGGTTGATGTGTGACTGGCGCATATCGACCCACAAGGGCGTGTCCTGAGCGTGTATATTTTGTATTATCTGCACCCGTGCGGCCCATTGTTGCAGCGCAGTCCAAATATCCGAGGATGATCGTCTCGGCAATGGATTAGGCGGCAGAATAGCTGTGATTGTGCGGATCAATACACGTAGTCATATCTCTTGGTAATAGCTCTTGTAAATAGCTCTTGTAAATAGCTCTAGTTAATAACTACAGACACTCATTTAGGAACTATGATCGATGGATTACGCTGATAGCGTGCAGGGTACTATCTCAACAGTCATCATCCGGTTTAACAAGTATCGACTGCCGCGCGTCTTGTCGATGAAGGAGCGAGTGCTCAACGGAGAACGATTGAGCGAGTTTGATCTTAATTATCTGGAGCGGGTGATTCGTGATATCCGCCATATCCGCCATATCTCAAAGAATCATCCGCGTTATCAGGCGCTGTTTGCGCAGGTGATAGGCCTCTACGCCGAGGTGGCCGCTGCAGCGCTGGAAAATGAACGTTTGGCCAATCTTCCCTGAGCCCTGCCCAGATTCAAGACGCTAGCAGATCTCATTCGGCGTCAAGGCGGAGGCCGCATCGCTTGATAATCACTACAGATTCGTCCAGATTCGCATTACAGCCGCGCAGGAGACTGTCGGGCTTGGCCGATCGTAGCCAGGGAAATACGGGTTTTCCACACGACTGCATGGATGCAGGAGGTAGAGCAACGCAGCAGCGGTTGCCGAGTAGATCAGTGTTAAGTGCGACAGCCACCAGGGCTCGGTATAATCCTCTGCTTGAATTGCAGGAGATTGAATTATGAAGTTTGTTGGAGCCCATGTCAGTGCTTCCGGAGGGGTCGAGAATGCGCCCCTTAACGCTCACGCTATCGGTGCCAGGGCCTTTGCGTTGTTTACCAAAAACCAGCGTCGCTGGGATGCCAAGCCATTGACCGCGAAGAGTATTGAGGCGTTCAAGGGCAACTGTGAAAAATATGATTACCAGCCCGAACAGATTCTTCCGCATGACTCCTATTTGATCAATCTGGGCCATCCGGAGGCAGAGGCGCTGCAGCGGTCACGTAGCGCGTTTATCGACGAACTGCAGCGTTGTCAGCAGCTGGGACTGACTCGGCTCAACTTTCATCCGGGCAGCCACCTTAAATTGCTGAGCGAGAGTGATTGTCTGGATCGGGTGGCCGAGTCGATTAATATCGCCCTGGATGCTACCGACGGAGTGACTGCGGTGATCGAAAATACTGCCGGGCAAGGCAGTAATCTGGGTTATCGATTTGAGCATCTGGCGCAGATTATCGACGGGGTGGAAGATAAAGCCCGTATCGGCGTTTGCCTCGATACCTGCCATACCTTCGTAGCTGGCTACGATCTAAGGGGGCTCGCGGCTTGTGAGCAGACCTTTGCCGAGTTCGAACAGGTTGTCGGTTTTAGTTACCTACGGGGGATGCATCTTAATGATGCCAAGGTCGATTTTGCCACCCGGGTCGATCGCCACCATAGTCTGGGGCAGGGCTTTATCGGTTGGGATTGTTTTAAATTCATCATGCGTGATCCGCGCTTTAATAGCATTCCTATGGTGCTGGAAACCATCGATGATACCCTGTGGCCGGACGAAATTAAGGCGCTGTACCTGTTGCAACAGGCCAAATCAGAATAAGTGGATAGCCTAGGAGGCTGTCCGAGAATAGGCCAACCTACTGCGAAATGCTCATTTCGGCCAGATCACACGCTCATTTTTGTCAAATAGAACCACTATTATTCGCAAATGACCGAATAATCTGACTCAAAATGAGCATTTCTCGCTACGATCGCTATTCTCGGACAACCTCCTAGGGAGCTGGAGTCGCAGAATGTTGAAGACTACGCATGATAAGAACTGCAAGACCTGTACCTATTTCAAGGTGCACGGCATCGTTGAGCAAGACCGCTTTGTGTTCTGTTCTAGAAAGAAAAGACACTCAGGGACGTGCGGAGCAATCAAAAATGTCAAAGACTGGAATACAGTTTACTGCAATTATCACATTCTAAAAATTATCGAGAATAACGAAAAAGACTACCTGCAAGCATCGTCTTAAGGGATAAAAGCCGCTTTAAAACAGGCGGCTTTTATGTACCGGAAGTACGTGCTGAAAACGACTGCTGCGTTTTCGGCACTTCTCACATCCTTGTGAGTCGGCCTAAAATTGCTCCTGCCTTTCAGGCACTTCCCACATCCATGTGGGCCGGCCTAAAATTGCTCCTGCCTTTCAGGCACTTCCCACATCCATGTGGGTCGTATGTCCCGAGAACCATGGATAGCGATCGGGGCGATAGCGGATCAGCGGGATCAGCCATCCCAGCCTTCAACTCCAGACATATCGGGCAACTCGTGAGCGATACCTTTGTGACAGTCGATACAGGTCTTCTCGCCGCTGGCCAGAGCTCCTTCATGCTCTTTAAAGCCGCGTGAGCCCTGCTCTGTGTAATCCATCGACTCCATGCTGTGACAGTTACGACATTCGCGTGAATCGTTGGCCTTCATTCGCGCCCATTCGCGTGCTGCCATTACACCGCGATGATTGAGAAACTTCTCACGGGTATCGATTATGCCGGTAAGCTTGCCCCACACCTCTTTGCTGGCCTGGATCTTACGGATGATCTTGTAGACCCACTCCTTAGGCACGTGGCAGTCGGGACAGGTTGCCCGCACACCGGATCGGTTGCTGTAGTGGACCGTCTCTTTTAGCTCGGCGAAGACATTGTCACGCATCTCATGGCAGCTGATACAGAACGTTTCCTCATTGGTTTTCTCCAGTGCTGTGTTGAAGCCACCCCAGAAGATAACCCCCGCAATAAAACCGCTTAGTAGAAGCACGCCGAGAGCCGCTTTGGCTGGACTCGTTAAGACGCACCACATGCGGCTGATCATGCCCGGTTGTTTTTCACTCATACCTAACCCCTTCTTCAGTCATTGGGTAAATCGTCATCGCGATGACTTATTTAGCCAGGTCGCTGGTGGACTGATAGGTGTTCTCAATCAGTGGCTTGGCATTGGCCTGCGGGACATGGCACTGCTGGCAAAAATAACGCCGTGGTGATATATCCGCCAGAGCATGGCCATCGCGAGTATTGAAATGGGTCAGGCTGACCTTAGTGGCTCCTGACTCCTTGTAGCGATCCCAGCTGTGGCACGACAGGCACTTGTTGCTGCGCAGGTCGACCTTATAGTTACGAATGTCATGAGGAATTACCGGCGGTTGCTGGACGTAGTTACGTTTGACCAGTATGTCGGAATCGTTATTTTTGGGCATCTCCGTTGCCTTCTTGGTGACATCCAATTCTTGGACGCCACGCAATGACTCCAGTCCACCGATGCCGGCGAACGCTGCGTAGGACAGCGATAAGCTACCCAGTGTTAAGGCCGCAGATAGGACCACGGTTGTTTTTTTCATGGGTGTTTCTCCATCCGGTTGGCAAAGCGACTGCCAAATTCAAATACGTTTACGGAACAAATATCGATACAACGACCACAGTTGGTGCAGTTGGGTGACAGGATCACCGGACCCTGGGGTTCATCGGAGCCCGGGGCTTTACCTTTTAACGCGGGTTTGATGACGTGTGGCTCGGGGCACACTGCGTAGCAGTCCATGCAGTCGTAACAGGCGTCACGGTCGCTGGCGATGATGCGAAGCGGGCTGGTCTTGCCGATCAGGCTGTAACAGGCACCCATGGGGCAGAGGTGACCACACCAGCCGCGCGGCAACACGAACAGGTCGAACAGGAATACCCCAATAATCACTAGCCAGCCCATGCCCATGCCGAAGATCAGGCCGCGATGCAGTAGCGAGACCGGATTAACCAGCTCCCACACGATCGTGCCGGTGATCGCCGGTAACAGCAGTACCAGTGCCAGAATCCAGTAGCGCAATGAGCGCGATAGTGGAACCCGACGACGGATGCTTAGCTTGCGAGCGGCCCAGCCAGCCAGGTCGGTGACCGGGTTGACCGGACAGACCCAGCTGCAGAAGCTACGACCGCCGACCAGCCAGTAAAAACCGGCGACGATAGCGCTGCCGAGCAGCAGTGTGGTGATGGGTAGATGGTCGCTGGCCAGCGTTTGCAGCAACACAAACGGATCGCTCAGCGGCACCGTCTCCAGCAGCAGGCTGCTACTGAGATTGCCCTTGAGCACCCAGTAGCCCGCCACCGGACTGGCCATAAAGAGCACCAGGGTGACCAGTTGACTAATCCGGCGCAATACCAGAAAGCGGTACGCACCGATATAGCCTTTGGTGTTGACGGCATCCATCCCCACCTGCAGGGTCATAAGTTATCCTCCGGCCGGCGCACAGGCAACTTGAGCTGTGGTGGAATCAGAGACTGACCTTGATTAGCCGTCTTCTCTTCCCAGCCCAGCCGGTAGTGCTGCCCCAGCTGACCTTTAGCCAGCTTGAGCGGTACTACTTTAATGGCCGCTTGCTCCAGCACGCAGGCCGCCTCACACTTTCCACAACCGGTACATTGGTCTGAATGTACGGTGGGCAGAAAACGCGCGTGGTGACCGGTACGGGTATTGCGCTCCATCTCCAATGTGATCGCCTCGTCAATCAGCGGACAGACGCGGTAACAGACGTCACAGCGCAATCCGAGAAAGTTGAGGCAGGTTTCCTGGTCGATCAGCACCGCCAGTCCCATGCGGGCGTCATCGATATTGTCCAAAGTTTGATCCAGTGCGCCGCTGGGGCAGGCTGCCACACACGGAATGTCTTCACACATCTCACAGGGCACGTCGCGTGCGATAAAGTAAGGGGTGCCGTTGGCGATTGGATCCGTAATTTGGGCCAGTTTCAGGGTATCGTAGGGGCAGTCCCGCACGCACAATCCACAGCGTAAACAGGCGCCGAGGAAGTCCGCTTCGGGCAGGGCACCGGGCGGGCGCAGCATCTCGGGTGCATGCGAGCGTGCATTGGTGGCCATCAGCCCCAATCCAACCCCCAGCGCGCCCATACCGCACAAGCCACGGGCAGCATCGGCAAAGAACGCACGCCGCTGGCGGCCGTCCTTGTCGAGTTGCTTGTGATTGCCCTGGTCCATATCAATACTCTGTTACTGACATTCAGTGGTTTATGCCTAAATCAGGCTTTGACGATCTTGACCGCACACTTCTTGTAATCGGTCTCTTTCGACAACGGGTCGGTGGCATCAAGGGTGAGCTTATTGACCAGGCGGCTGGCGTCGAAGAACGGGATAAACACCAAGCCTTCTGGCGGACGGTTACGTCCGCGGGTCTCAACCCGAATCTTGATCTCGCCCCGGCGTGATACCACCTTGGCTTCCTGGCCACGGCGCAGGCCGCGCTTCTTGGCGTCTTCCGGGTGCATAAACACCACGGCGTCTGGAACGGCGCGATACAGCTCGGGTACCCGGCGGGTCATGGTGCCGGTATGCCAGTGCTCCAGGACCCGACCGGTGGAGAGCCACAGGTCATACTCTTGATCGGGCTCTTCTGCCGCCGGCTCGTAGGGCAGGGCGAAGATCACCGCCTTACCATCGGGCTTGCCGTAGAACTTGAAGTCATCGTCTTTGCCGACGTAGGGGTCGTAGCCTTCACGGAAGCGCCACAGGGTCTCCTTACCGTCGACCACCGGCCAGCGCAGGCCGCGCGTCTGGTGGTACATGTCGAACGGCGCCAGGTCATGACCGTGGCCGCGACCGAACTCGGCGTACTCCTCGAACAGCCCCTTCTGGATGTAGAAACCAAACTCGTTGGCTTCGTCGTTATCGAAGCCTTCGGCAGTTTCGCTCAGCGGGAACTGGTCGACCTGGCCGTTGGCGAAGAGCACGTCGTACAGAGTCTTGCCACGGTACTCAGGCTTTTTGGCGATCAGCTCTTCGGGCCAGACCTCCTCGACCTTGAAGCGCTTGGAGAACTGCACCAGCTGCCACAGATCCGACTTGGCCTCACCTGGTGCAGAGACCTGCTGACGCCAGAACTGGGTGCGCCGCTCGGCGTTGCCGTAAGCGCCCTCCTTTTCGACCCACATCGCGGTCGGCAGGACCAGGTCGGAGGCCTGCGCGGTCACTGTCGGGTAGGGGTCGGAGCAGACGATGAAGTTGTCCGGGTTGCGGTAGCCCGGCAAACCCTCCTCGTTCATGTTGGGCGCGGCCTGCATGTTGTTGTTGCACATGGTCCAATATGCGTTGAGCTTGCCGTCTTTAAGCATCCGGTTTTGCAGTACCGCGTGGTAGCCCGGCTTGGCAGGAATAGCGCC
This sequence comes from Neptunomonas sp., assembly GCA_004195305.1. Lineage (GTDB taxonomy): Bacteria > Pseudomonadota > Gammaproteobacteria > Pseudomonadales > Balneatricaceae > Motiliproteus. The sequence goes on from SDWN01000210.1 coordinate 12,794, forward strand.
TTCGGGCAGCTTCCAGATCTTCTCGGCAGTGGCGCGGTGCTTGGGATTCTTGACCACCAGGTCGGCAGGCAGACGGTGGGAGAAGGTACCTACTTCACGTGCGGTACTACAGGCCGAGGGTTGACCGGTCAGCGAAAACGGGCCTGAACCGGGGGTTGAGATCTTACCGGTCAGCAGGTGGACGTTGTACATCAGGTTGTTGGCCCAGACGCCACGGGTATGCTGGTTGAAGCCCATGGTCCAGTAGGACACCACTTTCTTGCTCGGATCGGCGTACAGCTTGGCCAGCTCCAGCAGCTTGTGTTCGGGGACGCCGGACAGCTTGGAGGTTTTCTCGACCGTGTATTCGCTGACGAACTTGGCGAACGCGTCGAAGTCGATCGGCGTGGAGGCGCCTTTATTGGGGTTCTTGGCTTTCTGCTGCAGTGGATGGGTCGGACGCAGGCCGTAGCCGATGTCGGTGACTCCCTTGCGGATGTTGACGTGCTTGTTGAGAAACTCTTGGTTGACGTTGCCGCTCTGGATGATGTAGTTGGCGATGTAGTTGAGGATCGCCAGATCGGTCTGCGGCGTAAAGATCATGTCGTTGTCGGCCAGTTCAAAGCTGCGGTGCTTGAAGGTCGACAGCACGTGAACGCGGACGTCTGGGTTGCTCAGGCGACGGTCGGTCAGACGCGACCACAGGATCGGGTGCATCTCCGCCATGTTGGAGCCCCACAGCACGAAGGCATCGGCGTGTTCCAGATCATCGTAGCAGCCCATCGGCTCGTCGATGCCGAAGGTGCGCATAAAGCCGCCCACTGCCGAGGCCATGCAGTGGCGGGCGTTGGGGTCGAGGTTGTTGGACAGGAAGCCCGCCTTCATCAGCTTGGAGGCGGCGTAGCCTTCCCACACGGTCCACTGGCCGGAGCCGAACATGCCGACCGCCGTGGGGCCTTTCTCTTTGATCACCTTCTTGAATTTTTCGGCCATGATATCGAAGGCCGCATCCCAGGAGATCGGGGTGAACTCGCCCTCTTTATCGTACTTGCCATCGGTCATCCGCAGCAGTGGCGTGGTCAGGCGGTCTTCACCGTACATGATCTTGGACAGGAAGTAGCCCTTGATGCAGTTCAGACCTTTGTTGACCGGTGCATCGGGATCACCTTGGGTGGCGACCACGCGACCCTTTTGGGTCCCGACCAAAACACTGCAGCCGGTACCGCAAAAACGGCAGGGGGCTTTGTCCCAGCGGATTTCAGAATCGCTGGATTTAGCCAGCAGGTTGGTTGCGGAGGCCGGAATGGACACCCCCGCCGCGACGGCCGTGGCAGCAATGGCATTGCTTTTCACGAACGCTCGTCTGGTTAACTTCATAGCGTTTCTCCTGCTAGTGTGCCGTCGCTTTCATCGTGGTGATAAACCAGTGAAGTCGATAGTACGCCGGGCATGTTGTTGATTGTTTCCATAGTTTTAAGGGCGAATTTTTCACCGCCAAGCTCTTCGACGGTGACCACGAGGTTGCCCCCGTCACCCATGGCGTGAACTTCCACACCTTTGAGTTGATCCAGACTGGCGACGATTGCCGCGGTCTTGGCAGGAACCGTGCGTACCACCATGCCGGTGATATCGAACTGCTCCTGGGTGTCTTGCGGTTGGGACTGGGATTGCATCAGTTATCAGTCTCTTGAGGTCTGGTGGCGGTTGAATGGGATGGTAAAGGGTGATTCAAATCGGGGTAAGCTGCGCGCTGTACGGAGATCGCCTGCGTTGGACAGACCGCGATGCAGGCACCGCAGCCATTGCACAGGTCGCTGCTGAGTACCGGGATTCCAACTCCGCCTGGTTGCATGGTTAACGTGATCGCTTCGGGTTCACATTGCTCGATACAGCTACGACAGACCACCTGTTGCCGGGTGATGCAGCGCTCATTGATGGCTACTTTATGCGACCAGGGATCGGTATCTACAGGGTTAAAAACGGCTGCTGCACAGCTGGCAACGCAGTCGCCACAAAAAGTGCACTCACCCAGCTGGAAGTCGACTTCGGGAAAACCGCCCGAGCCTTTGATCAGGATCGCTTCGGGACAGTGCTGGATGCAGTCGCCACAACGGCTGCAGTCTTGGATAAAGGCGGATTCAGCAACGCTCCAGGGTGGGCGTATCGGGAGGCGCTTGGCTCCGGTATCACCCCTTAGCCATTGGCGGCGGGAGGGGTTGAAGGCGATCTTTGACATTAGTGGTCTGTCCTGACTAATTGAGTATCGATCTCTGCGCCGAGTATTTAAAAACTAGTCTAAATTCACTAAATATCAATTTCGTTATCTGATGTTGATATTGCTACGCTGTCATACACGTTAGTTGTATTGACGCGTTGTTGGATTCGACTCTACCCCCATAGAATCGCCTTGTATTTGACTTTCGTCAAGAACAGT
>SDWN01000597.1 GCA_004195305.1 Neptunomonas sp.
GCCAGGCCATCGACTCAAGCAACGACCTTAACCACTGGCGGGGAGCTACGGCAGCAGCGGATAACGACAAGCAACCGCCGCCGTCCGCAACCGACCGGAATGGGGCAGCACCAACTCCCGCTGCAGACCGGGATCACCACTACGATGGCCAATACAGAAAGTACCGTTGCGCGAACCCAGCGCCCCCGAATCGGCGAAGGCTATATAGTTACCGCGATTCCACTTCAGTTGCAGGGTCGGCTTCAGCGGTTGCGACACCCGCAGCAGCTCATCCCCCTGCATCGCATCCAACAGCCTGTCGTTGTCCTGATCGACAAACATCAGCCAGCCCTGATCCCAGGATAAGCGACCGTTGGCACCACTGCCGGCGCATTCACCGGCGGTATCCCCCTGACGGCACAGCAACACCCGCTGGCCACGCTTGATCGCCTCCGAGCGGGCATACATCAACTCGGTACGCAGTGCCATCATGGCGCTATCGACACTGAGTCTTGCGATCCCGTGCTGAAAGCTGCTGATGCCAATGCTGCTCAGCGTGACGGCGATCGCCAGCGTAATGACCAGTTCGGAGAGCGTGAAACCATCGGTCTGATATGACAACGGCACCGATGGGTGCCGTCGAACGAGCGTCCTGCTCATCGCCTTGCTCCTGTCTAATCCGTTGACAGAGGGTGAACTACATCACGAAGACAACAGGGGCAAGTATAGGTGTTAACTCAGCAGTTGTGGCAGGCGCCGATCGATCAGGGCCAGCAGTCGCCAGTGCCACTTCGACCACGGGCACCGGTGTGCTGCAGTGTCAGATTGCCGCAGCTATCACCGCTCTGGCCATTTTTCGGGGTCGCCGTCAGCGTAAACGAGGTGGCTGAAGCCGACGTGATATCCAGGTCGTAGTACTTAACACTGCCATCGAGCGGCGCTTGGGTCGCGAAAACCGTCGAATCCCCGCCCGAGTTAGCTCCACAAGGCGGCAGCGTATCGGCTCCCGCGCCACAATAGGTGCTATTCACCGTAAAGTGCCTTTCCATCGCTCCGGCAAAGGATACCAGCGCTCCCATGCCATCGGCACGGCGCGATTTCTCCACGTACTGGACATAGGACGGGTAAGCGATGGCACTAATTATGCCAACTATTGCCACCACGATCATCAGTTCGATCAGGGAAAAACCCTGTTGCTTCTGCTGTTTCATTAACACGCCTTATGGTTACTGCAACTGCTGCCAGGATTGGCGACCTCCGTCGTTACTCTTCGATTCAAGAACGCTATCGATACCACCGCTGGAACCACCCAATACCTTAACCTCCTTTTTGCCGTCTTCAAGGATGGCAGGATTATCGAATATCCCTAGACCTTGCTTTTGAAAACCAGAGACCGCTATCAACTCCGTATTACCGTTAGTATCAGTAATCAAAATTTTATCAGCATCCGTAAAATACCCATCGCCATTGGCATCAAACGATGTTTCAGCAAGCCTTGATCCGGTTTGCGCATCAATTTCCATTAACCAGCTGCTACCGCCGAAGCTACAGGCTTCGGCTGCTGGAATCAGGGTCGTAAAAATGAGCCGGTCGCCCCGTAGTATCGGTTGATTGATCACTCGCTCACCGATAGTCGCGGTGAAGCGGTTAGTCTTGTCGAACAAGCCCAGGTCCATGAACCAGCCTTCATCACTGGCGGTGTAGTTAACCTCATTATTGCTGGTCAAGCGCACATTAAGCCCCGTTTGGCCGACAAACGTGGTGCTATCTTCGGCATCTATGGTCTGCTGGATCAGGTTGCTGCGCACGACCTGCAATCCGTTATCACGAATGCCGTAGAAGGCTTGTAGTTTCGGTATGGAGACATCGTTATCCCCCGTCTCAAAGTATTGACCTGTACCGAAGTAAACCATCGTGCCGCCTTCATCGTTGCGACCCGCTTCTGGCTGGGCAGTGATCGGTTGCCTCACGGTCGCGTCACCCGTTTTAGTGGCGGTAAATAAAGGCTCGGGGGCCTGGTTCCCCGATGGAAAGGCCGATACTAGCGACACGTTATTACCGGTAAAGCCCATCTCGACCTTCCACATATTCCCCAGAAGATCACCGGCGTAGATCGCATCAACAATTTTATCGCCATCGGTATCAACCGGTAATGGCGAGCTCAAGCCATTGGTTCCCGAGCTCCCCTCCAGAATGATCGATAATACATTGTTTGAGCCATTAAGATTTACGGCATATAACACAGCTCGGCCACTGCTGCTTTGATAACCATTTCCGAAAATGGCGTAGAAATCACCGTCGGGCATCCGAGCGATGGTGGCTTCGCCAAGCGTGTAGCCAAGATCGCCAAAACTAGCATGGGTGCTATCGAAATCCCACAGCACATTCGACGCACCAAAATTATCAGGGTCGGTAATGTCCAGCGCAAAAATGCCTTTGCCCCCCGCCCCCGTGGTTCCGACTAACACCGTTCGCCAACTCTTTGTTGTATTGGTTCCAGGAGCGATATAGGCATCACCGAATACCGCAGAGCCGTCTACAAAGTAATTATGCTTGTAGTCAGGGTCGGTCAGCGTGATCAGGTTGCCGAATACGGCATTGGGGATAAAGTTAAATTTCTCGGTGCCCGTGACACTCGCCGGAGTATTCAAGCCTGCTGGGGTGTAACTAAACGAAAAGGCATGCAGCATTCCGTCATTACCACCGACATAGAGCATGCTCGTGCGACTATCGGTTGTGTTTAGATGGGAGGGGTATGTCGTCCCTTCTGCACCTCCTGCCCCTTGTAACTCGTTATAACCAAAATCCGGTGCCTCCACAAATAGCGGGTCGGAATTAATCACATCGCCAAGGGGAGAGGGAGAACTCCCGATTAAAGTGCGATCTCTGAAGCTGCCGCCCGCTTTAGAGTCCTCTTTAGACACGTCACCGCGTAGATAATCGATCTGGTCATTGCTCAACGATGCCTCAGCGGCAATCGCCAGTGCCGGATTGAGCGATGCGGTCGCGGCACTGACGGCCAAGGCATTGATCAAGGCTGCATTGGTTTTCTCGAAAGACACACCCGCCTCATTCACCGGATCCCATGCGAAGATTTTGCGGGCACCATGGGCAGGAATATTCGCCGCTGCATTCCAGACCACCGTCCCGACACTGCCATCGCTGTTGACCGGCATCGCTTTAAGTTCGCCGCTCCAATCAGCACTATTAAATAGCGCCTGAAACGCGATTGCCGAGGTGTTCAAACGGGTCGAGTTGGTGGTGATGGCAGACGCCGAGGCCACCCGCCCAGCAACATCCGAGAACACGGCGCCCAGAGATTTGGTTAATTCAGCGGGGTTCGTTACCTGAAAGAAGGTGTCTGGGGTGCCGTCTAGATTTTTATCCCATTCGGCGTCCAAGTTCGGTTTCTTGTTACTATCGCTGTCGTTAAAGCCGCCGTATTTGGCAGCGTACCAGAGTGGATTTTCTAGCTTTTTGGGAGAGTTAGAGTTTGGGG
>SDWN01000598.1 GCA_004195305.1 Neptunomonas sp.
ATGAGGAATGTTTGAATGGACTTTCAGGCTGCTCTGGCACATGCCACCGACAGTAAAGCGGCGACCGTAATCGGGTTACAAATTCATGGTCGTACGATTGAAGTTTATCGTCCCCGTTTCTCCCCTCAAGAAGGTCGTTGCCAGGTTGAATACCGCGAAGGGATGTTGTTCCAGAGTGGTTATGAGCAAGATCTCCTGTATCAGGACCAGTTGCCGGGAGAGGCGCTCAGTTTAGATTATTTTGTTGCCCCCCTAAGCGAAGACGAGCTCGATATAGTCCTCAGCGAGGAGGGCGAGATGATGCTGCATCACCTGCTCGAAGGTTCGCCTGATCCGCAGCGCTGTATTAACGCTCGCGACAAGGCTGCGTTTACCTCCTGGTGCATTACAACCTTGGCCGCACGTAACGGTTGATCTGGACCTGCACGGGTGTCACCCATTAGCCAACGGTGGTCAAGAACCATAAGGCCCTGGTGGCGCATTTTTATAGCACTGTCGTTTCTACCGGTCTCGCACGCGCGATGACTCATTTTGCCCTAGGTTTCGCCCAGTCGGTTGCGAGATCAAACTGATTCGCACCAGTCTCCCATAGGGATCAAGGCAGTGGGATCGTCTATCCCTCTTCTTTCTTACCGGTATTGGTTTCTAATTTAGACTGGACTTATCCGAATTTCCTTGTAGTTTCATAGTGTCGATTATCGGCATCGTGGAAGCCTTATGTCTAGATCGTTGCGTTACTTTGCATTGTCCAGTTTTATCTCAGTCTCGATTGCTGCTTTGCTGCTGGCGATCTTTTCGCAGAGCATTCTGAACCGGACCCTGCTTGAATACGGCCAGGAGCAGAATCAGGCCATTGCGACCGTCATTAATGATCCAGTTAAAATGCTGGCACATGAGTTGATCGTTACGTCCTCTCATGAACAGCGGCTGAAGCTCGCACTACGGCTTGATCAAGATCTGAGTGGGCTGATGCCGGTGCGAGGCCTCAGGCGATTTGAGCTGTTCGCTATCGATGGCAGATTACTCTATCGCAACGCCTTGTTAGAGGCTTCCAACGGTTTAACGGAGTTGCAATTACAGGCTTTGTCGACTGGGCAGTTGGCGTCTGAACTCAGAGCCTTGTCTGATGCCGATCAGATTTCCCGGCAAGTTGTCACTTGGATTCCACTTCATCTGAATGGGTTAGACAATGATGCGGTGTTGGCCATCGCAACCGATGTCAGTGTTCTCTCTGCTCTTATCGATCGACATCGTTACGCTCTGGGTATCGCCGCAGCGCTGGTGATATTGCTGTTGTTTGGTGCGCTCTATTTCAGCGTTTGCTACGCCGCTAGCGAACCGAAAAAGCAGCGTGCAGCCTTACAGCTGGACGTTGCTGAGCAGAAGAGAGCAAGGCAGGCGTTAAAGGAGCGGGGAGAAGGCGCCGATGTATTGAAGCGCGAGCTTGAAGAGCATCGTCAAGTCGAGCAGAGCTTACGTGATAAAGAAGCCTACCTGCAGGCGGTAATGGCGAATATCTTTAACGCTATCGTCTGTATTGATAAGCGCGGTCAAATGTTGTCGTTTAATCCAACCGCAGAGCAGATGTTTGGTTACTCTCAGAAGCAAGTGATCGGTAAAAATGTTTCCTTGTTGATGCCTGCGGAGCATGCCCAAAGGCATGATTCATACATAAGGAATTATTTGCGGACGGGGCAGGCGGCTATTATTGGCAGCCTGCGTGCACTCAAAGGGCTGCGTCAGGATGGTTCAGAGTTCCCGATGGAGTTGGCAATTACTGAGGCTGAGGTCGCTGGCGAGCCGATATTCATCGGTACTATTCGTGACATTAGCGACAAGGAGCAGGCCGAAAAATCACTTTTCGAGGCGCGCCAAAAATATTACCAGCAGGAGAAGATGGCAGCGATCGGCTTTTTATCAGCCGGTCTGGTGCATGAAATAGGTAATCCGATTGCGGCGATTTCGGGATTGTTGGATAGCGTTTGTGATCCGGGTACCGAACATCTGCCATGTAATGCAGTGGCTAACCTGCAGTTACGCATGGTACAGGAGCAGGTAGATCGGATTATTAAGATCACCCGCGATGTCTCCGAGTTTGCCACCCCTCAGGCAATAGGGCCGGATCTCCAGGATTTGAATAATCTGATCGGTCGTACCTGCCGCTTAATGCGTCATGATCGACGCTTTGCCGAAATTGAACTCAAACTAGAGCTTAACAATCAGATTCCGGCGGTTTATGGCGTGGGCGACCATATAATCCAGGTGCTGATGAATCTGCTGGTTAATGCGGTTGATGCCGTTTCTGAGTGCCCCGGGCAGCCCGGTTTGATTTTGGTGAGTACGGGGGTCGAGGATAACAGGGTCTGGTTTGACGTGTCAGATAATGGTTGCGGTATGAGTGCCGAGGTTCTATCGCATGCCAAGGAAGCCTTCTATACCACCAAGGCGGTTGGGCGAGGGAGCGGGCTGGGGTTGTCGTTATGCCAGTCATTATTAAACGAGCAGGGTGCTACGATGACTATCTGCAGTCAGATGAATCAGGGTACGCAAATCCGTGTCACATTACCCACGTCCCTCTCGGCACAGGATAATAGGGTGATATAGCTGCAATGTGATGTTGCGTTGGTGATTTGTGCCGGTCGTCACTTTTCGTCTTGGTCGAAAGAGCAGGGCCGCAAAAAGTCTCACAGGTGTAGCCCGCTCTTCTTTCTCCCTCTCCCTTGCGTAGACGAACAGGTGCAGGTAAGACCACCTGCGCGGAGGAGTTTATCCTGGCAGCATCGCTGGCGTTGGTAATCTTGTTATCCTGTGTTGCCGTATAGGGTTGTCTCTGTGGAGGAAATAACTAAAGCGATTTGAGTGTAAACGTGCATTTATCAGCGCTAACAGGCGGCAGATGAGGGACGGGTGCTTGACGCTGTGCTAGCCTCGTGCCGGTTGCATTAAGATCCAACACAGCAAGGCAAGGTAAAATGGAATTTAGACAGATTGAGGGGGTCATACTGAGGCAAATAGGCTTTCTGATTGCAAGAGGGCTGGTTTCTTGTGGTGTCGGTGCGGCTGGATAGCATCGGAAAAACGTCGGAGTACCGCGTTAAGGCGACCTCGTCTGCCGGTAAGCTGCACATGATGTCGACACCAGGGCGGGTCGCGACGGTGATGATTTCGAAGGAGGTACTCTTCAAGTATGATCATCAACCCTTTTTGACGTATATTCGCCAAGTTGCAGAAAGAATCACCTCAGTGTTAATGCCGAGTAACCTGGGGCGCCAAAATCCATCTCGTTGCCCGGCGCTACTGAACTGTTATCACGCGGACTGTCGGAGTTGTGAGCGACGCTGACATCCCCCCCTCATTGGCACAGAGGGTTGCTAGCCTGCTGCAGTTGGCTGTTTCTTCAGATTATTTTTAAGGCTGTCTCTTATACACATCT
>SDWN01000831.1 GCA_004195305.1 Neptunomonas sp.
AGATGTGTATAAGAGACAGGTGCGCAGCAATACCTGTTGCCGCCGGAGCAGGATCTGGCGCAGGGACAGTTGCTCGACTATCAGGGGCGTTCGGTACTTTGTTGCCATGGTCTGAACGAGGTGTTGCGACTGCCCGGGCTTAAGGCTGAGCTTTGGCGGCAGTTGCAGCCGCTACGGAAGCTACCGAGTGGGCACTGACAGCAGGGTTCATATCAGGGCGATGGTCGAGGCTGATCTGGATCGGGTTACGCTGTTGGAACAACAATTGTTTAGCTCTCCCTGGCGTCTGGCGCAGCTGCAAGATAGCCTGCACTGCAGCCGCTGGATGTGGGTGGCTACGCTGCAAGATGTTCTGGTCGGCTATCTGGTGGCCAGTTACGGTGGTGGGGTTGCCGACCTGCTGACTATCGGGGTTGATTCACGCCAGCAAGGTAGCGGAGTAGGACAGCGGCTGTTATTACAGCTGATTGAACGGCTACGTAGCGAACAGGCCGATGCATTGTTTCTGGAGGTACGCGAGTCGAATGCGGCCGCTGTTGCGTTGTACCGCAAGTGTGGTTTTGAGTCCGTGGCGGTCCGCAAAGGCTATTATTCGGATGAGGCCGGGTCTGAGGATGCCGTCGTTATGCGTAGGGCGGGTTTTATTCTGGAATAACCTTTAACTACAAGAGCACTCTGGCTCTGCTGGATGCGTTCGCTCTGGTCGGAGAGTCAACTCTTAGGTGGAACAACTCTCAAATGGCAGCAGTCCCAGAACAGTTTCATGATTTACGCATTAGAATCGGCGATCTGTTTAGTGTTGAGACGGTGTCCCCCCCCAAACGTTACCCGGTCCGATTGCTGGGTTTTAACGAAGGCCAGAGTCTGATCGTCAGTGCGCCGAGCGTCCAGGGAAAGTCATTTATGTTGCCCGAGGGACAGGTGCTGCGAGTCCGGGTGATGGCGGGCAATGTCGCCTGCGGATTCCAGACCCAGGTGCTGAAAAGTCATCGGGTTCCCTACCTCTATTCCCATCTTAAGTATCCCCCCAGTGTATCGTCTGTAGCTGTGCGCCAGGCGAGCCGAGTCGATCTGAAGCTATCGGTTCGGATTGACGAGCATGAAACAGGCGAGTTGCCGGGCGAGTGGCCTAAAAAAGCGCTGTTTATTGATCTGAGTAGCGGCGGCGCACGTTTGCATAGCCAGCTGCCGATCGCGGCGGTTGGCAGTGAGCTGAAGTTGTCGTTTAAGGTGGTTGTCGATAATGTTGAGCGTATCTCGCGGATTAAAGCGATCGTGCGCAATATTGCTGAAGTCGGAGCTTTACCCGAGCAGGCGGCGCTTCAATACGGGGTGCAGTTTATTGACGTCAGTGATGAGGACAGGGTGTACATTTCTGGATATGTGTACGAGCAGATTATCGATCAGAGCGGCTCCTGATCGCTTGTTGAGCCGCTCTGAATTGGCCGTTTATCCTCCTAGAGTGTCCGAGGCTACGCGATAGCTGGGGTCTTCGCTGGGGTTGATCTCGACCATGCTGCCGGCCTTTTGCAGCAGGACCTGGCACTCGGCGCTGAGGTGGCGCAGATGCAGCTTTTTGCCCACTTTAGTATAGCGCTCTGCCAAAGTATCGATCGCCTCGAGCCCGGAGTGGTCTGATACGCGCGAGTATTGGAACTCGATAACGATATCGTCCGGGTCGTTGCTCGGGTCGAACAGCTCTAGAAAATTGTTTACCGAGCCGAAAAATATTGGCCCGTGCAGGCGATAAATTTTGGTTTCGCCCTCCATGCTGGTGACCACTCGGATATGCTTGGCGTGTTGCCAGGCGAACACCAGCGCCGAGACAATAACGCCGACAATAACGGCGATGGCAAGGTCGGTGGCGACGGTGACGCCGGAGACCAGGATCAGCACAAAGGCGTCGGCCTTAGGGATCTTGCGCATGATCCGGAAGCTGGACCATTCGAACGTCCCCAGTACCACCATAAACATCACCCCGATCAGTGCGGCAACAGGGATCTGTTCGATTAGGCTGGATGCGAACAGGATAAATGCCAGCAGGAAAAGCGCAGCTGAGATGCCGGAAAAACGTCCACGACCGCCGGAATTAATATTGATCATGCTCTGGCCAATCATGGCACAGCCGCCCATACCTCCGAAAAATCCAGTGACAATATTAGCGGTGCCTTGGCCTACGCACTCTTTATTACCCTGGCCTCGGGTGCCCGTGATCTCGTCGATCAGGCTCATGGTGAGTAGCGACTCGATCAGGCCGATGGCAGCGAGGATTACCGCGTAGGGGAGGATGATAAACAGGGTTTCCAGATTGAACGGCACTGAGGGGATAGAAAAGCTCGGCAGGCCGCCTGCTATCGAGGCGACATCGCCGACAGTCTTGGTGTCCAAACCGCCGAATATAACGGCCAGGGTGACGGTCAGGATCGCGACCAGGGAGGCGGGGATCGCTTTGGTCAGTTTGGGCAGGAAGTGGATAATTGCCATGGTCAGGCCGATCAGGCCCAACATGATGTACAGCACATTACCCTGGAGCCATTGCTGTTGACCGGCGGCGTCTATAAATTTGAACTGGCTTAGCTGAGCCAGGAAAATAACGATCGCCAGCCCGTTGACGAAACCGAGCATCACCGGATGCGGCACGATACGGATGAATTTACCAAGCCGCAATACGCCAGCGCCAACCTGCAGGATTCCCATCAGTACCACAGTCGCAAACAGATACTGCACCCCGTGCTCGGCTACCAGAGCGACCATGACCACGGCTAAGGCACCGGTAGCTCCGGAGATCATTCCTGGGCGTCCACCCATGACAGCGGTAATTAATCCCACCATAAAGGCTGCGTAAAGACCAACCAGCGGGGCAACTCCGGCTACGAATGCAAAGGCGACCGCTTCGGGAACCAGTGCCAGGGCAACGGTAAGGCCCGACAAAAGGTCGTTTTTAAGATTATGAGATCGGTTGACTACAAGGTTAAACATGTAACGCCTCTGTTGTTACGGTCAATGGAACGGTCAATGGAACGGTCAATGCAACGGGCAAATGGTACGCGCGAAAACTCTGGATTATTGCGCTCAACGAGGAGGGCAAAGCGGCTGCATAAATAGCCGCAAGGATCGTTGCTGCGTTAGTCCTGATTGGACTGAGTGCGCAGGAGAGTTTAAAGGCGCTAAATTATACAGCCTGTGCTCAGTGGCACAATGATGAATGTGCGTTTTTTGCACTATGTTGGCCGGTTTCAGCAGTCTGCCGGACTTGACCGGTCGTAGCGAGGGAAGACCGATTAGAGACAGTTTTCGAACTCTTTTGAGGCTAATAGGCGCGAGGATACGTCATCATGGGTCGACCTGATTACCCATGATCCTCAGCTATCACAGCAACGAACGATAGGAATACAGGCTCACGTAGGGTTATGTATGCGATGACCGTTGCCAAATT
>SDWN01000128.1 GCA_004195305.1 Neptunomonas sp.
AGATGTGTATAAGAGACAGCCTCTACGCTACTCGCACGTCGCTCCGACAAGCCCTGATTGGATTCGAAACTTCCCTGGCTATCCGTATAGCCATCGATCATCAACTGGGTCTTATCAAATTTTTTCAACACCTTAGAGACGGAACTCAGCACCGGCAGAAAGCCTCCTTCCAGCGCAGCAGCCCCCGTCTTGAAGGTGATATTTCCAGGTAGAACCAAGCGAATATCATCACCCTGACGCTCTACCTGAACTCCACTGCCCTGGAGCTCCTGACGCAGCAGCGCCTCCTGTTGATCCATGTAATAGCCGACGCCTCCGCCGATCGCCCCACCCACCAACGCACCGGTCAACGCGCCTTTTTTACGATCACTCTTAGAACTGGTTGCAGCCCCCAGCACCGCCCCTGCCAGCACCCCAATACCCGCACCCACTGCGGCGCCGCCTACCTTTTGCTCTCCGGTGTAGGGATCAATGGTTTGACACCCACTTACCAGAAATACCACCAACCCTGTAACCACAATTTTTTTCACACCACTCTCCAAGAATAATATACTGATCCTATTCTCAACCAAAAACGCACCTCATATAAACATCTTTTCGCTAGCAACCAAACAACTCTGATTATAAAATAACTCCCCGTTATCGGCTCCACAACCGCGCTCAAGGAGATATTGTTGTCCAATCTACCCGTTATAATCGGCTTCGGCGGCGTCAACCCTGCTGGAAGATCTTCGTTTCACCATGCATACCGCCGCCTGGTCCTGGACAAAATCTCGCCCGGTGACGCGCAAGCAACGCTACTAAGCCTAGCCACGCTGACGGGCGAGATCCACCTCCATAACGGCAAGTTGCTGGACCGATCAGACACCGAAGTCTCTCTGGAGCAACTCAACAGCCGTTTTAAACCACTGTTGCTGAATAACAGCTTAATCCGCAAAATTCATCCCGACTGGTTTGACATCGACAACGTCACTTTTAATCGCCCCGCGCAACTGCTTTCGCAGCAAGGCAAGCAGCATTTCATCCTCAACAAACGCCAACTACCCAACAAACTCCCGCCTAACTGGACCATTACCGACCAAGGGCAGGGAACCGTTACCGTTGAGGTTCATGGTGGGCTGGATGCCATACTTCCAGATTATAAAGTCTCATCTGTTCGCGCTGCGGGTCAACTGCCAACCGGATTCCGACCCGGCACTCTCTACCAGTCACGCAACCACCCACGCAACCTGCAGATGACCGTGTACAGCGCGTCTGATGCCATCAGCAGCATGGGCATTAGCTGGGAGCAGATTCGCGACCTCCTGCCTCCCGACCAGATAGCCGTCTATGCTGGCAACTCCATCGGACAACTGGACGACGAAGGCTTTGGCGGCATGCTGAAATCTCCTTCGGTAGGCAAGCGCACAACATCTAAGCAGATGCCGCTTGGCTATGGACAGATGCCGGCTGATTTTGTCAATGCCTACTTGCTTGGCAATCTGGGCAGCACAGGGTCTTCCCTCGGCGCCTGCGCAACCTTCCTTTACAACCTCAGAAACGGCGTTGACGATATCCGCAGCGGCAGGCGCAAGCTGGTACTGGTTGGCGGTAGCGACAGCCCCATCACCCAAGAGGTGATCGAAGGATTTCGCGCCATGGGCGCACTCGCAGACGTCAAAGGCTTAATGGCGCTTGATGGAAAATCACAGCTGAATGACGAAGACTTACGGCGCACCTCGCGCCCGTTTGCCAACAACTGCGGCTTTACCATGGGTGAGTCCTCTCAGTTTGTTGTACTCTGCGATGACAGCCTGGCACTAGAGCTCGGAGCTCAAATATTTGGCGCGGTACCCGACGTCTTTGTCAACGCAGATGGCCACAAAAAATCCATCTCCGCTCCCGGCGTCGGCAACTACATTACACTCGGAAAATCTGCAGCACTGGTTCAAAGCATGCTTGGCGAGCAATCTCTGCGCCAGCGCAGCTACGTCCAGGCCCATGGCACCAGCACCCCAAAAAACCGCGTTACCGAGTCTCATGTTATCAACCAAACCGCCAAGGCCTTTGGTATCGACAACTGGATTGTTGGTGCACTCAAATGCTACATCGGGCACTCTCAGGGTACCGCAGGGGGCGATCAATTATCGCTATCACTTGGCGCGTGGAAGTACGGTTACATCCCTGGAATCACCACCCTGGATACCATAGCTGATGACGTACACCGCTCCAACCTCAGGTTTGAGCAACAGCATATTGAAGTCGGCGCAACCGGAATGGATAGCGTACTCCTGAACTCAAAGGGATTCGGCGGCAACAATGCCAGCGCAGCGATTTTGGCACCTCATGTTACGGCCCGCATGCTCGAGCGCAAACACGGAAAAAAAGCGATGACCGCGTACTACCACCGACGCGAAGAGGTCCAACAATCCGCTGCTGAATACGACTTGGAAGCCTGCAACGGACAGGCACGGCCGACGTATCTGTTCGGCCATAATGTCCTTGAAGGAGATCAACTAGAGATCAGCTCTAAAAAAATCTGCATCCCAGGGTACAGCCAACCAATCAGCCTGGAGATAGACAATCCGTTTAAGGACATGTGCTAAGCAGACCGCACTCGGCCGCAGTTTGATACCAGGAGGCTGTCAAGCTGCACATAGCTTGAGCCGCCTCCTGAGCAAGACATTTAAATCTCTTCAAATCCAGATCATTGCGCCCAGATCTCAGGCCTGTTAACGACGATCCTTCGCCTCCTGCCCTGAAGAGCATCCGTGCTCTCTGTTCCCACCAACCCTGCGGTCTTTCAGACAAGGTATGTAAAAGCCATCAGCCCGGGTACCCCGACCCACTTTAACATCCGCTCAATCTGCCCCAGCACCCACCAGACAGGATCATCCCGTCAACACAGCTCTATCTCAAGATAGTGTCACCCACGAAACAGCCCAACCACAGAACTCATCTCCTCAGCCACTCACTCTAATTCAAAAAAAATAAAGTAACAAACAACCAAAACAAGCTTTCCTGCATGGATCCAGGAGGTAGAGCAACGCCAGTGCGATTGCCGAGTAGATTAGCACTAGCCCGACAAACTACCTGGCTAATAGACTGATAATCCACCCAGAGCCAGCTCGCTATTACGCCATAGCTTCGCCGCCAACTGCTCGCTTTGCCCACCCCACAAGCCCAACAAAACCTTAAAAATTTCGGGCAAATAATCGGGACGATTAAGCATTCCTTGACGCCCCATCAGAGGCATATCCGGAGCATCCGTCTCTAACACCCAATGATCCGGCCCCAATTGCTGCAGAGTGCGGCGTAATTTTTGCGCACGAGCATAGGTCACCGCCCCGCCAATACCCAGCTTAAAACCCAACCCTATATACTGCTCTGCCTGCTGCAGACTGCCAGAAAACTGTCTCTTATACACATCTGACGC
>SDWN01000438.1 GCA_004195305.1 Neptunomonas sp.
GTCTGCGTCTACCGCAAACCCCGGGTGGCCTACTTCTCAACCGGCGACGAGATCCGTAGCCTCGGCCAGACCCTTGAAGCAGGCCAGATCTACGACTCCAACCGCTACACTGTCACCGCCATGCTACGTTCACTGGATATTGAGGTCATCGATCTGGGGGTTATTCCCGACCGCCCCGAAGCGATCGAAGCGGCGCTGCTGCAGGCCAGCAGCCAGGCTGACGTGGTGCTCAGCTCCGGTGGCGTCTCCCTGGGTGAGGCCGACTTCGTTACCGAGGCTCTGGAGAAACTGGGCCAGGTCGGATTCTGGCGCTTAGCGATCAAACCCGGCCGCCCTCTGGCATTCGGCCGGGTCGGCGAAGCGCTGTTTTTCGGCCTGCCCGGAAATCCGGTGGCGGTGATGGTGTCCTTCCTGCAACTGGTCAAACCGGCCCTGCGTAAACTCGGCGGCGAAGCACACTGGCTACCCCTGAGCGGACAGCTACCCTGCGCTGAAGCGCTGCGCAAAAAGCCGGGCCGTACCGAGTTCATCCGCGGCATTATCGAGACCGACGCCAACGGCTTGCCACAGGTCCGCAGCAGCGGCCACCAGGGCTCCGGCATTCTCACGTCGATGAGTCAAGCCAACTGCCTGATCGTACTCAGCGAAGACCAGGGCGATATAGCAACGGGCGACCTGGTCCAGGTACAGCCCTTTGCGGGACTGCTATAAAGACCGGTATCGCGCTCGACAACGGGCGCGGCCGGCCTGAATCAGCCGAGCCTGAGCCGCCGCCCAGCGGCGGTGCGGGTTCATCGCCCCTAAAATCTGTCGAAGCTGCATGGAACTGCTTGGTTTTTAGGGATTCTCATTGCTCTTTGATCCATGTTTACACATCCTTGCGTCTCCTATGAAATCTGCCTCAAATCGACTTTGGCCTAAATCAAAAGGCCCTCGCTACGATCAGCCAGGTCCGGCAGGCTCCTCGCGCCACTTAACACCAATCATCTTAAGGACTGCGGATGAAAAAAATTGAACAAGCCATGATGCAAGCAGTACAACTTCATCAAGCAGGTGATCGTCAGAATGCCGAGAAAGGTTATCGCTGGGTTCTCGATCAAGCGCCTGGCCACCCAGATGCATGGCACCTTCTGGGTTTGGTATACCATCAAGCGGGTGAGAATGATAAGGCTATTGAGTACATCCAAAAGGCCGTAAACCTACAACCCAAGAATGCTTACTTCCTGCTAAACCTAGCCAATATTTCAAAGTTTAATAAGAATATAGATATGGCCTTTGGTGCGTTCCAGAAATGCATTAAAGCAGACCCAGCCAACCCTCAGGCGCATGCTAACTTTGCAAACCTGCTTACCGATATGGGAAACGACAATAAAGCGCAGTATCACTACCAGAAGGCCATTGAACTCAATCCAAATGACTGGATTGCACTGAATGGGCTTGCACTTGTCTATCGTAAAAAGGGCCAATATCAGGAAGCGTCAAGGCTTTTCCAAAGCGCATTAAACGCCAGCCCGAACAACCCGACTTTGCATTCAAACATCAGCTCTTTACTCATCAATTTACACAGGATCGATGAAGCGGTTGAGCATGCCAGAAAAGCTGAGTCTTTAGCACCCAATAACCTTGACTACAAATTAATGGCTGGCGTGGCTTACTCCGAGGCTAGCAACTTAACCGAAGCTACAAAGTGTTTTTTAGACCTCATTAAACTAGAACCATCATCAGCTAAAGGTCACGCTGGGCTAGGAGGATGCTACCGAAACAAAGGCGAAATTGATAAAGCGGTTACCTATTACAAGAAAGCACTTGAACTGGACAAGTCTGATCACACGATTCACAGCAGCCTTCTAATGACTGTGAATTACACCGATAACCTGAGTCGCCATGAAGTTCTGGCATTGCACAAAGACTATTGCTCCAACGTTTTCCCCCCTAAGCCAAAACCGCTTTCCTCTGGTGTATCCCCCAATTGGTCTCAACGCCCTCTTCGTATCGGATACCTATCACCGGACTTTAGATCACAATCTTGCGCTTACTTTATAATGCCCTTGATCAAGTCGCATGATCGAAACAAGGTTAAGGTTTATTGCTACTCCACAGTTACGTCACCGGATCAAATTACAGAGGAATTCAAGTCCGCTGCTGACAACTGGACTAACGCTCTCAGCTACACTAAAAAGGAGTTAGCGAAGAGAATAAAGAAGGATGGCATTGATATCCTGATTGATCTTTCTGCGCACACGGGCAGCGGAGGATGGCTTGAGGTATTTTCTTACCGTCCTGCGGCTTTACAGGCCTCATGGCTGGGATACCCTAATACAACAGGCCTCGACTATATCGATTATCGTCTCGTAGATGCAATCACTGATCCACTGCCGGAGGCCCAGGAATTCGCCACGGAAACGATTAAACACCTTCCTGATGGTTTTTTGTGTTTCCAACCTATTCGCCCGACTCCTTCCCCCCAGGCCAGAGATTTAGACTGCCCTGAACCCGTTACTTTTGGATCTTTCAATAATCTCAATAAAGTGACAGACGATGTGATCGCTGCCTGGGCAAGTGTTTTGAATCAGGTCGAGGTTAGCCAACTGCTCATGAAGTCGAAGCTATTTAATGACGCTGCAATAATCGACCTTGTTCAGGGTAAATTTGAAGCTCATGGCGTTGCAAAAGATAGAGTCGAATGTATTTCAGCAACCACCGCAGTTGATGATCATCTTTCCTTGTATAACCGGGTCGATATAGCTCTTGATACTTTCCCATACAATGGGACTACTACGACCTGCGAAGCATTGCACATGGGTGTTCCCGTTATTGCCTTTTTGGGCGATCGACATGCATCTCGAGTATCCGCTAGTATTCTTGAAAGCACTGGATATCCTGAGCTCTATGGAGATACCGTTGAGGAGTATATTGAAATCGCTGTCTCCCTAGGAAAAGACAAATTGGCCCAAAGGAGATACAAACAGGAACTACGCCACAGAATGGCAGACGCACCCATTTCTGATGCTGAAGGTTTTGCAAGAAAGATGGAAGCGGCTTTTACCGAAATGATGAATGCTAGCAGCCTGTCGGACTGAGGTTTGATAGTCATCGATTTGTAGATAACGTTAGCATATGGCTATCAGAAGCCTGTCAGCGGCTGGTGGCTTCATCATAGTTTTATGTTGAAGCGATCACGGTCTCTCTGATAATGCAGCCGAGCCTTCTTGTTAGCACCGCTTAAAGCGGCAAACAGCCTCTTAATCAGACCATCCGCAGCACATTCATGCGTTTTACATTCCAGGCAAGGGTTGAAATCTATCGGGTAATTATATTGGGTGACGGCAGCATCAATCAACATCGTACCGATACAGATATAGCTGCCAAAGACCGGGTGAATCAATAGGCGGTGGTGTCCGATATGCCCGAGCCCGGCTGCCGCTGCAATCGGTTTATGAG